>JAFAKB010000067.1 GCA_019235885.1 Candidatus Eremiobacterota bacterium
GAGCGGCGATCTGCAGACCTGGACCGGCCTGTACGGCAACGGCTGGACGAACACGTTCGACGCGCACGTCATCCGCACGTCGCCCGGCCATTTCAGCGTCTACGACATCGACGGCGCGCGGTACGACTTCGTCCCGTCCGGAACGCCGGGCCTCGTAATCGGCCCGCCGGGACAGCCTACGACGCTGCAGTGGGACGGTGCATGCGGGCTGCTGTGGCAGAAGAAATCCGGGACACTGTATTACTTTTACGACGTCAACCCGGCGAAGCCGTGCTACACCGGCTCTGGCACGCTGGGCGGCTATGCCGGCCGCATCCACCAGATCATCGGCCGCAACCGCAACACCTCGATCACGTTCAACTACTCCTGGGACAACGGCGACGCCTCGGCGAGCGGTAAGATCAGCGGCATCACGGCGACGACGGAGTCGGGGATGACGGCGACGTTGAGCTTCGCGGATGTGAACGGCCATCGGCTGCTGCAGCAGATAATGTTTCCCGACGGCGTGACCACCGTATCGTACGGCTACGACGGGAACGGCAATCTGACGTCGATATCGCGTCCGCCGAACAACGCGGCCGGGATCCGCCCCGGGCAGAGCTTTGGGTATGTCGCGCTGGGAACCGGATTCGTCATGCAGACGGCGGGCAGCCCGCGCGTCAACGCCGCGTGCGGCACCTCCTCGGGCTGCTATAGCGACGGCGGTGGCTTCGTGTTCGGCTTTACGGGAAGCACCGTCGCGACTTCGGCGCTCTCAACGATCCAGGACTGGGGCAACGTCAACCCGACAATTGCAGACGGCACGACCGCTGCCCCTATGCAGGGAACGGCGTATTCCAATTCGGTCTATGCGTACAACACCGAGTACTACACAACCGGCGTGACGACGCCGACGTTCCGCGATACCGCCGGCCACATGACGAACTGGGTCGTCGACGGCCTGGGCCGCCCCACGCAGACGCAAGAGTGCACGGCGAGCACGAGTCAGGGTCAGACCTGCACGGGAACGTGGTTGCTCAGCAACGAGACGTGGGACACGAACAACAACCGTATCGCCGACATCGACCCGCGCGGCTACGAGACCGATTACGGATATGACGCAATGGGCAACACGGTGGCGGTCGGCGAGCCGCAGACCGCGACGTCGCAGGGAACCTTCCGTCCGACGAAGCTCTTTGATTACGACGCGTACAACAACGTGACGGCGTACTGCGACGAGACCGAAACGCATAATGCCGGTGTCGTTTGGTCCGGCAGCCTGTCGGGGTCCGACTCGCTGTGCTCGACGAACGATTCGTCGGGGCAGCACTGGCGTGCGAGTTACACGTTTCCGTCGTACCAGCCGTACGGCGAGCTCGCGACCATGAGCACTCCCCTTGGGTACACGCGCCATTTCTCCTACTCAACTGCGTATCAAGGCGGCACTGACTTTGGCCTTCCGACTTCCGTTACCGGCGACTCGTTCGTCCAGGTGGACGGCTCCTCGCTGACACCAGCGCAAACGTTCTGGTACGATGCGACCGGCAACGTCCGCTGCTCCAGCAACGGCCAAGGCATCTCAGTGCTCTCCTACGACGCCCTCGGCCGGCTTTCGAGTGCGGCCGATCCCGATGACAGTTCCGCGAATGCGGGGTCGACCTGTGGCAAAGCCGCCGGGCAGTCCGGCTGGAACACGCAGACAACCTACACGTACTTTCCGGACGGTTCGAAGCAGACCTCGCAGAGTGCCGTCGAGCGAGCCAACGGCGTCGCGACCGGATACACGTACGACCTGGACGGCAATGAGACGAGCGAGACACACCACTTCGGATGCGTCGCCGCGCATACGTGCACGCCGGGCGTCACGACGAAATGGTACGACGGCGCCGACCGATTGGTCGAGGTAGAACAGCCGCAAGACCCGAGCGATTACTATCCCTACCCGTGGCTGACGCGGTATCTGTACGATCTGACGCAGAACGGGAACGTCTGGATCGCCGGCACCTCATTCCCTGCTCACGGAAGCCTGTTCAAGACGCAGGAGTGGCTGACAGGGCCGGGCGCGAGTTCGCCCTCGTGGACCGATCTGCACGGCAACGCCTTCGATGCTCTCGACCGTGCGGTCGCGAAGTACACGTTCTCGCCGAGCGCCAACACGACGCTCAGCACAGCGACGACCCTGTATGACGGCTCCTCGGCAACGCTCGGCCTGGCCACCTCGCAGACGGACCCGCTCGGGCAGACGACGACGTTTTCCTACGACGAGCTGGGCAGAACGGTAGGCCTCGGCTTCACGGGCGACGGCGGTGTGACGCCGGCCAAAGCGTTTACGTACGATCCGAACGGCCGCCAAGTGACCGCGAGCGGTGCGGTGTATGGCACGCAAACGACGAGCTACGATGCGGACGGGCGCGTGCGCGAGGTTGACGAGTCGACGAACGGAAGCGTCAGCTCGCCGGCGCGGCTGACGTACGACTACTATCCCAACGGCGACCGCAAGGACGTCAACATCGCTTCGAGCGCCTTGACGGCGGCGCCACTGCTGACCTACGCCCGCCGGATCGACGGCGCGCTCACCAAGGAGACCTTGAACTACAACGGCGCGACCAGCGCCTTTACCTGGACGTACACCGACGGTGGGCGCAAGCTGACGCAGAACGATCCGTACACGGGCACGGCGATGCCCTCGCCGCAATCGCCGGTGAACCCCGGCACGCTCTATGCGCCGACGACCTGGTCGTACGACACGTCGGGCCAGATGGCCGGCACGGGCCTGCCGGAAACGCTCAACTACAGCCGCACGTCGGACTTCGAAGGATACCTCGCGAGCTCGCCCGCCACCGTAACGGGCTCGTCTTCATTCGCAGGAGGGGTCTCGTTCTACAACACCTCGCGCGGCGAAAACTTCCAGCAAGTCACCAACCCATGGCCATCAACCGCAAACGGGTTCAGCACGCGCCCTGCGAACGGCGCACTCGTTCCCGCGCTTAAGAACCGCGGTCCAGCGCCTTCGTGGGGGAGCGCACCTGCATTCGACCCGATCAACGCCGTCGTTCTCGGCGGTACTCTCAACGGTACGGCCGTCGATCAGATCAACGGCACCTACCCACAGTGCGGACCGCTACCGACGATCGACACCTACGATGCGGCGAGCCGCCTCGTGTCGCGGCCCTTCAACTCGATGAATCCAGATTCGAACGGAAACTGCAACATCGAAAATGATCCGGGGTCTTATACGTGGTCATACGACGCGGAAAACCATACGATCTCGCAGTTGCAAGGCACGGCGCAGTGGGGACCAAACGGACAGCCTTATCACATCGGTGGAAGCGGCATCAGCGACTCTCTGCACTACGACGGCGGCACGTTGTTGTTCTTCACGGATGGGCAAGGCAATCTGAGCGGCATCAGGCTCGGCGCGTTGGCCGACGTGGCGGCGAACGGCCAGATTACGGTTTGGGACCGCGACACCTCGAACATGCGCATAACCGGGCACAACAACACGTTGTACTACGGCGTATCCTTCGGAGGCAGAAAGTTCGGTCCGTACCGAACCGGCGAAGGTCCCGGGAGCCTTGTGTCCGGCGCCTCCCCGATCATCTTCAACGGCTCGACGACCGCCCCGGTATGCACCATGCAGTCATGCGCGATCGGTGGGCGTTACGACTATTCGCGGACGGAAGGGTTCGACTGGGGCAACCTCACGATTCAAGGTGCGCGCGCGGTCGACAACGCGACGGGCCAATGGACGACGCCGGATGCGTACGCAGGCGACGTCCACGACCCGATGAGCCAGAAACCCTTCATGTGGGACCGCAATAACCCGTACAACTATTCCGATCCATCTGGCTATACCTACACGGAAACGGCGTATGTGAACGGCGAGGCTTTGTTGTTGACTCCCTGTACCGTTACCTCGCCCAACTCGACCGCCGAAGCGTCCGGCCGTGTTGGCCAGACCGAACACGATGTAGGCGACGCCATTTTGGCGGCCGTATATAAACTCACCAATGACGGGCATGACTCGTCGCAGCTGACATTGCCGAATCTCGTGGCGACGATAAGCGCAGATTTAACTGGAAAGGGATATGAGGTGACGGAGTCGTACACGAAAAGCGGTGGCGCGGTCTTGAAAATTCGTGATGGGACACTGGTCGGCGGTAATCCGACCGGGGGATATGTCAAATTGGGTATTTCCGCCGATGGAATGAAGATGGACATGCATGTCTATGACGCTCGAAATGAGAACCTACTTTTTGGTGCGACGTTTGAGTGGCGGTCGAGCAGCGGCAGGCTCAGCGGTGCCCTCTTTTGGCGCGACATGAAGTGGTCCACCCTATGGAACTGGAGGGTATTTAACGGTTTCGGGGCGCCTCAGGTCGGCCCCGGGGTAGACTGAGGTATTGCATGATGACGCGTATGAGAATAAGTGTGGCGCTTTTGGCGGTCGTTGCGGTTGGTTGGGGCACCGTTCATAACGGTGATGCATCGTCCGATAACCCAGGAGCCCGCCTCAATTACTTGTGGTGGCAGAAGGCGGGTGAAGATGCGCGTACCGCTTCAGTGCGGGCAACGCTGCTGGCGTCAATGTCGGGCTGGGAGCGAGGGTTCGCGGCGGCGCGGAGTGATGCTGGGCGTGCGCTTATTGACAGCAACGCGCCAAATTCAGCGGTGTCTGCGATATATCGTTCGCCTATTCAAGACGGACCCGTGTACCCTAGGTCTGTCACGTCCTACGTGCGGGCGCTCGACGCCCTGTACGCAAGGTATCCGAACGCGCGTAAGTACGAGGTCCCGGACCTGGTCTATACGTGTCTTCCTGCAAATGCGTCGACTCGGGACTGTCGTCGCATAACAAAAGGGTATTAGCAGGTTACGGTAATGAGTCAATGCGGCTGCCACCGCTCGACTGAAGCTGGCCCGGTTCCGTGGAGACTTTCCGCTTGGCGGAGAAGGATTGAAGCTGGCCCGCTTTCGCGGAGTGTTCGTGATTGGAGATCAAGCCGCCTGACTAATGCGGCGTTCAAGTTTGGAGTTGACCCGGTTCCGAGGACGAAACTTTTCCGCCTGCGGAAGAAGTCCATCGTGGCCAAGCCACCCAGGTCTATCGAGCCGACTGCGTCGGCGCCTGCCACAGCTCTACTCGATTCCCTTCCGGATCCGTCACCCAGCCGAAGCGTCCGTACCCCTCGTCTTGAACCTTCTCGTCTACCGCGGCGCCGGCGGCGCGCAACGCCGCCAGCAGCGCGTCCAATCGTCCCACGCGAAAATTCACCATGAAAGACCGATCGGTCCCGAAGTAATCGCTGTCCCGCGGGAACATCGCAAACACCGTCGAGCCCGTATCCGCGTGAGGATCGTCGCTCCACTTCAGCAGCGCATAGCCGCCTTCGGCGAACTGAATCCCGAGGTGCTTGCTCGTACCATTTCGCCAGGGCCTCTGGATCGGCGGCTTTCAGAAACACTCCGCCCATCCCGGTGACGCGCGCCATCGCTGCTACGCTTTCGAGTTGCGGTCGCCGGCGGCGTCGGCCTCTTTGCGGCAGGCGTATTCGCCCTGTTTCGTCGTGCCGTAGTAGCGCGTGCCCTTTTCGTGGTAGACGTGGCTCCTCGTGTTGAGCCAGACGACCTGATCGCTGGGGCAATGCGACTGCGCTGCGGCTTCGGTGTCGTAACCGGGCGGATTTCCCGCGCCGCCCGCGTGCGCGGCGCCGTTCATCGCTCCGCCGTTCATCGCACCGCCCGACATCGCTCCGCCGGCGGCGCCGGTCGGTGCGGGCTGCACCGGCGCTGCGGCCGACGGCGTCTGCGCGGTGGTCGTCGTCGTGGTCGTCTGGGTGTCTTTGTGGCCGCAGCTCACGGCCAGGACCAGCAGCGCGAGGACGGACAATCGAATCAGCATCGGCGAACCTCCCTTTCCGGCGCCTGTATCGCCGCGGGAACCGACCGCTCCTTGCCGCGGTAGCCACCGATTGGCACAATTTTGGCCGTCTCGCGCCCGTCCGGCGCTCGTCCCGTACAAGATGCCGTCGGGATTCCGCAGTAGACTTATCCAGAATTGGATACGCCGACGCACCAGGTGAACTGATGAAGCGAGCCGCTTTTCTCATCGCCGCCGCGCTGCTGCTGGGCGCCGCGCCGGCCGAGCGCGTCAGCCTGCACTTCGCCGTCTCCGCCGCCGGCGCGCCGGTCGCGTGCGGCGCGACGCTCCCCGGCCTCGGCACCACGCGCGCGACCGCCACCCCGGAGGACCTGCGCTTCTACGTCTCCGCCGTGCGCCTGGTCCGCGCCGACGGCAGCGAGGTGCCGGTCGCGCTCGACGACGACCGCGCGTGGCAGGCGAAGGGCGTCGCGCTGCTGAGCTGGTGCGCCGACGGCAAGAGCGACGTCCACGACGTCGTCACCGGCACCGTCCCGGCGGGCACGTACCGCGGCGTGCGCTTCGCGGTCGGCGTCCCCGACGTGCTCAACCACGCCGACGCGACCGTCGCCGACGCCCCGCTCAACGTCACCGGCATGTACTGGAGCTGGCGCTCGGGCTACAAGTTCTTGCGCCTCGACGTGCGCACCGCGCGCGAGAACGGCGCTTCACCGTCGACCTGGCTCGTCCACGTCGGCAGCACCGCGTGCACCACCGCGGCGACCGGAGCGTACAGCTGCCGCCATCCGAACCGCGCGGAGATCGCGTTGCAAAACTACGACTGGCATGCCAACGCGATCGTGCTCGACATCGCCAAGCTCGTCGCCGGCGCCGACCTCACCGCGCACTCGGGCGGCACGCAGTGCATGTCCGACCCGAGCGACGACGCCGACTGCTCGCCGCCGTTCGCCGCGCTCGGGCTGGCCGACACCTCGAAAGCGCAAACCGTCTTCCGCGTGCGCTGAATGAAGAAGCTGCTCGCCTGCGCGCTCGCCGCGATCGCCGCGCTGGTCCTCGGCGGAACGCGCGCGCACGCCGGCGACGAATACCGCTGGAACATCCCGGCGGTGATCCCGGCGCCGGTCGTCCCCGCCGACAACCCGATGACCGAGGCGAAGGTCGATCTCGGGCGCTTTCTGTTCTACGACAAGCGATTGTCGGCGAACGGAACGATCGCGTGCGCCACCTGCCACCAGCAGGCGCACGCGTTCTCCGATCCGCGCGTCGTGCCGGTCGGCGTCACCGGCCAGAAGCACCCGCGCCACGCGATGCGGCTGGTGAACGTCGCCTATCTGCCGGTGCTGACTTGGGCGAACCCGAACATGCGCGCGCTGGAGTCGCAGGCGCTGGTCCCGATGTTCGGCGAGCACCCGGTCGAGATGGGCCTGGCCGGCCGCGAGAAGCAGCTGCTCGCGATGCTCAAAGCCGACGCGCGCTACCGGCGCCTCTTCGCCGACGCGTTCCCCGACCAGCCCGAGCAGATCTCGCTGGCGACGGTGACGCGCGCGATCGCGAGCTTCGAGCGCGCGCTGCTCTCGTTCGACTCACCGTACGACCGCTATCGCTACGGGCATCAGCCCGACGCGATCTCCGCCGCCGCGAAGCGCGGCGAGGAGCTGTTCTTCGGCGAGCGGATCGACTGCGCGCACTGCCACGGCGGAATCAACTTCACCGACAACGTCCTGCACGTCAAGCTGCGCGCGCCGGAGATCGCGTTCCACAACACTGCGCTCTACAACATCGGCGGCACGGGCGCGTACCCGCACGACAACCGCGGGATCGAGGAGATCACCGAGCGCGCCGACGACATGGGCAAGTTCCGCACGCCCTCGCTGCGCAACATCGCCGCCGGCGGCCCGTTCATGCACGACGGCAGCGTGAAGACGCTAGAGGACGCGATCGACCACTACGCCGCCGGCGGGCGCACCATCGCCTCAGGCCCGTACGCCGGCGTCGGCAGCAAGAGCCCGCTCCGCGACGTCCAGCTGCGCGGCTTCACGATCACCCCGCAAGAGCGCAGCGACCTGGTCGCCTTCCTGCAGTCCCTCACCGACGAGAAGTTCTTGCACGACCCCCGCTTCAGCGACCCGTTCGCCGCCGAAGCGAAGTGATCGTCGCGCGCTCAGCCGCCGGGAGCGAGCGTCACGTAGATCGCGTCGAACGGAACGTCGTTTCGTCCCGAGCTCGGCTTAAGGATCAGCTTGCGGAACGAGGTCTGCACGCGCAGCACGTACGGGGCGCTGCGGAAGAGTCCGCCCGGGTGCGCGAGCAGCTGCCAATCAGGCGCCAGCGGCCACGGCACGGCCGCGGCGGGCGTCGTGTACGTCTGCGGCGCTGCAAACCGCACGGGTCCGCCGACGCTTTCAGTGCGATCGTCGTAGTCGTAAGCAAGGTCCAGCTTCGTGCTCACCCGGTGGCACGCCGCCCAGTCGCCCTTGACACATTTGAACGTCTCTCGGCCGCGCACGGCGTAGGCTGCGGTTGCGATGAGCCCGGCCGGAAGTTGGTTCACGATGCCGGGAAGCGTCATCCGCGTGCGGTACGCCGGATGCTGCGCATAGTCGGGAACGGCGTCGTTCATCGGCGCCTTCTTCATCGTCGTCGTCATCATCTCGGCTTCCCAGCGCCAGGGGTGGGGCGCGAGGGTTCGGCGTTGCGAGCGGACCTGCGCGGCCGAGAGCGAGTAGATCGAGAACCGCGAGCGCAACGCGTTCGTCGGCACGAAGACGTGCCCGTCGGCGACGGTCGGCCCGGCGAAGTGCGGCACCGCGCCGATCGGATCGTCCCACAGCAGCTTCAGTGTGTCGGCGTCGAACGCGTAGATCGCCGCGTGCGAGAAGAGATCGTACTTGGTGAGGATCGCCCAGACGATCCCCGTCCCGGGCGTCATGCCGTTCGCCGAGATCGCCAGCATTCCGCCCGGCATCGCGTTCAAGCACAGCAGCAAGTCGCACCGCGACGCGAGGACGTCAGTTTCGGTGGCGACCCACGGATACCACGGATCCTTGACGACGAACGATCCGTTCCTCAGGTCGAACGCGTACTTCTTGAGATAGTCTTTCTCGGCCCACTCGTACACGTACGCGAGGTCGGGCGAAACCTGCCAGATCGTCGGCGAGCCGTGCAGGTGCGGCCCTTGGTTCCAAGTTCGATAGCGCAGCTTCCCGTCGGGATCCGGGGCACGATTGTTGATGCCGGCCAGCACTTGCTGCTTCATCGCCAGCGCGTCGTCGACGACGTAGAAGAAGCCCGTCTTTCCGCCTGCGATGACGCGCTTCGCGCCGTCGACCACGAGCGGCCCCGCCGAGCCGAGGTCGACGTCGTACGCTTCGTCGTCGGCGGCCTCGGGCGGGCCGAACCAGGCCGTGACGGCAAACGAATCGGCGAGGCCGGACACCACGGGGCCGCTCCGCAGCTTCACGATGCTGTCGCCGTACGAGTCGTTCGACGGATCGAAACGACCGTTGCCGATCACCGCGTAGACGTTCCCGTCGCGGTCGGCGGCGGGTCCCGCGCCGCCTTGCCAGATCCCGCCGCCCTCGCCGACGCACGCCATCGAAGAGCCGGGCGTCGTCACCCAGGGACCCCACGGCTCCAGCCTCCCGCCGGCCGGATTGTAGCAGATTGGAAACGTCGATTGCGGATTGCGCTGCGGGTGGCCGGGGCCGGTCCATTCCCAAGCGTGCGGCTCGGTGTTGAACGCGCCGGCGTACTTCAGGCCGTCCGCGGTGTAACGCAGCATCCAGCCGTAGTACTGGGAAACGTTCTCGTTCTGCCGCGCGCTGAACGACGCGTAGATATAGCCGTGATCGAGCAGCAGCGAGGCGGTGTCGGACTCGTCCCTGGCGGCGAACTTCAGCGGCGCCGATCCGACGCGGGCGACGGAACCCTCGAGCGCGACGGGCCCGAGAACGATCTTCCCCGTGGCCAGGTTCAGCTTGACGAGATAGTACCGAACGTCGAGCGTCTTCTGCAGCGCGAGCTCGTCCTTGACGAAGATCGAGTTCCACGGAAACTGGTTCGCCGTGCTGAACAGGACGTCGATCGTTCCGCTTCCGGAGCTCGCGTCGTACTCGAGCACCGGCGTCGCATTGATCCCGCGCCGCCACGGCCGCGCCTTCCGGTCCGGATCGGTCAGCGTCGTCCGCCACAACAACCCGCCTTGCAGCGCCTTGCTCGTATCGTTCGCGTCGAACGCATACACCGAATTCGAGCTGGTGGTGACGAACGCGACGTTGCGCGTGCCGCGTACGGTCTTCTGCACGCCCGGCGCGTAGAGGACCTGCGTGTTGATCGGCCCGTCGACGTACCGGTCGACGCGCTGCAGCCGGCCGACATTCGCCGGCGTGAGCTGCGTCTCGGCCGGGTTCGCGCCCGTTCGAAAGTTGTCGTTGTGCTGCGTCGGAACGACGACGCCTGCTTCGGTGACCGCGACCAGGTTGAAGAAGAATGCGAGCACGACCGCCGACGCGGCGATTCGACGAGCGAAACGATACATGAGCCACCCCTCGTAGAAAGTGCGCTAGCCGCTCGCTTCCCGAGCGTCCGCAGTCGACCTCCTTTGAGGGGCAGGCTAGCGAATCGTGAACCCGATGCGGTGTCCACGCGGCGGCGGGTCGCCGACGACGAACGTCACCGCGTCGGCGTGCGCGCCGTCGCGCGCGCGCAGCGTCCAGCGGCCGCGCGCCAGCGCCAGCGTCCAGCGCGCGTCGTGTCGCGCGAGCGCCTTGCCGTTCAATTCCCAGGCGGGGCGCGCGGTTCCGCGCGCGATCACCGGGATGCGCGTGCCGGGCGCGGCGACGAACGCGTCGCCGTCGTGCGGGGCGACGATACGCAGCGCCTCGCCGGGCTGCGGCGGCTGTGCGGCGAGCCAGCCGTCGTAGCTGCGGTCGAGCGGGCGCGGCGGCGCATTCCACGCGCGCAGGTCGCCGGCGTCGAGCCATTCGCTCACGACGCTCTCGCACGCGCGCGTCGGCCGCACGCCGGTCGTCGCGCAGATCGGCTTGCGCGCGTAGCCGCGCGGCGGCGCGAACGCGAACTCGGTCTCGCGCTCGGCGAGCTTGCGCACGATGCGGTTCCACAGCGGCGCCGCGCCGGTTACCCCGCTGACGCGCTGCATCGGCGCGCCGTCGAAGTTGCCGACCCATGCCGCGACGGTGTAGTCGCGCGTGAACCCGACCGTCCAGGTGTCGCGGAAATCCGACGACGTCCCCGTCTTCACCGCGCTCGGAAACGACGTGCGCAATAACGAAGAGACGCCGAACGCGCGCGCTCGCGCGTGCGCATCGGAAAGAACATCCGTCACGAGCGACCACTCCGAGACGTCGCCGACGCGCGCCGATTCGTGCGCGCCGGCGCGCGCGTCGGCGAGCGCGTGCACGCGCACCGGACGGCCGCCGTTCGCAACTGCCGCGTACGCGCCGGCGAGCTCTTCCAGCGTCACCTCGCCGTCGCCGAGCGCGAGCCCGAGCCCGTAGTGGTCGGCGCTCTTCCTCAGATGCCGGAATCCCAGCGCATGCAGCCGCTCGAGAAACGCCGGCACGCCGACACCGCTGAGCACGCGCACCGCCGGCACGTTCAGCGAATCGGCGAGCGCGATCCGCATGCGCACCGGCCCGGCGAAACGCTCGCTGTAATCGTTCGGACTGTACGATCGCAAGCCCGGGATCGCATACGTCGCCGGCACGTCGGCGAGGATCGTCGTCGGCCGCACCGCACGCCGTTCCAGCGCCAGCTCGTACAGAAACGGCTTGAGCGTCGAGCCCGGCTGCCGCAGCGCGACGACGCCGTCGTTCTTCCCCGCGCCCGCGCGCGCGAAGTAGTCCGCCGAGCCGACGTACGCCAGCACCGCGCCGTCGCGGTTGTCGATCACGACCGCCGCCGCGTCGCGCACGCGCCGCTCGCCGAGCCCGCCGACGACTTGGCGCGCCGCGTTCTCCGCGAACGCCTGCAGCTCGCCGTCGAGCGTCGTTCGCACGCGCGTCGCCGAAGCCGGAACGCTGCCCGCCAGCCGAAACAGCAGGTGCGGCGCCGCCGCGATCCCCTCGCTGCGCGGCAACACGTCGACGCGCTCCGCCGCCGCGCGCGCCGCTTCGTCCGGCGAAACCGCGCCGCCCGCGACCATCCGTGCCAGAACCGCCCGCCGCCGCGCCTCGAGCGCATCGTGGTGCGCGTACGGATCGAGCCGGACGGGATCGTTCGGCAGCGCCGCCAGCAGCGCCGCGTGCGCGAGGTCGAGCTCGCGCGCCGGCGTCCCGAAGTACGTCCGCGCGCCGGCCTCGACGCCGACGAGATCCCCGCCCATCGGCAGCCGGTTCACGTACGCTTCGAGGATCGCGGCCTTGGGCGTTCCGGCGGCGATCCGCTCGGCCAGCACGAGCTCCTCGAGCTTCCCCAGCGGCGTGCGCGGCAGCCCGAACCGCAGCCGCGCGAGCTGCATCTCGATCGTCGAGCCGCCCGAGATCACGTGGCGTGCCGCCATGATTTGCCACGCCGCGCGCGCCAGCGCGAGCCCGTCGACGCCGCCGTGCTCCGTGAACCGCGCGTCCTCCGCCGCGACGATCGCCGCTAGAAACCGCGGCGAGACGGCGCTCAGCGGAACCCGCACCGCGTGCTCGGTGTCGCGCGCCAGCACCGTCCCCAGCACGACGCCGGAGCGGTCTTCGAAGGTGAGCGCGTTCGCGCCGCCCGCGAACGCGCGCGGCCCGATCGGCCGCGCGGCGAACGCGAGCGCGGCGAAAGCGACGAAGAGCAGCGCGATCCGGATGCGCGACACGGCGACCTCCGCGCACGTCTTTCGCTCCGGAGCCGCAGGGACCCGGCAACGGGCAAGGGAGCAGCTACCCGCAGCCGAACCAACGACGCGACGTGAACAGGCATGCGCGTTGCGCGCTCGCCTTCGCCGCGCTGGCCGTCGTCTTCGCGACCGGCTGTACTTCACGCGGCCCGGCGAAGCCGCAGCCGCTCGCGACCGTCTCGCCGCTGCCCTCGCCCGCGGTGAGCGCGCCGGTCGCCGCCGTCGCGCCGACCGGCGACGTCGACACGCTCGCACAGATCCTCGTCCGCTTCAGCGACGACCTGATTCCGCTCGAGAAGCTGGAGTCGCCCGACGAAACCGCGATCCTCGCGCACTTCGCGATCGAGCCGGCGCTGCCGGGACGCTTTCGGTTCCTCACCCCGCGCATGATCGGCTTCGAAGCCGACCGCGCGTGGCCCGCCGCGACGCGCGTGCGCGTGACGGTCACGAAGGGTGTGCAAGACGTCCACGGCCACGCGCTCGCGAGCGATCTCTCCTGGACGTTCCAAACGCCGGCGATCGAGCTCACCGATCTGCCGGCGCTCGACAAGAGCACGGAGCCGCTCGACCTGCACCCGAAGATCTCGCTGACGTCGAACGTCGCGCTCGACCGCGACTCGCTGCAATCGCACGCGTTCGCGCGCGACCACGACGACCCGCAAGGACAACCGGTGCCGCTGCGAATTCCGCCCGACACCGCGAATGCGACCGCAACGCCCGCCATCCCCGGCGCGCAAGAGCCCGAAACCGACTACAACGCCGCGCTCGACACGTGGAGCTACGTCCTCGTCCCCGCGCACGACCTCGCGAAGGGAAAACAGTACGACGTCACCATCGAGCCGGGCGTCCTCCCGCGCGACGGCAACCGCGCGAGCGAAACGCCGTTCACCGGCGCGTTCAAGACGTACGACGCGCTGCGCTTCACCGGCGTCGGCAAGCTGCCCGGAAACCGCTTCACCACCGGCGATCCGCAGCTGCAGTTCACCTCGCCCATCGACGAGAAGTCGCTCAAGGCGCTGGCGCTCTCGCCCTCGCCGCCGCCCGGCTCGACGCCGTTCGCGGCCGTCGAGAACGGCGTCGCGGTGAACACCGCGCTCCTTTCGCCGCAGACCGACTACACGGTCGCGATCGGCGCCGGCCTGCGCGACACCTTCGGACAGACGCTCGGCGCCGCGCAGACGGCGAGCTTCCACACCGGCGACTTCGCGCCCGACGTGTGGGCGCCGAGCGGGTTGAACCTGTTCCCGGCCGGCCGCGACGTGCGCTTGAACGTCGTCGCGGTGAACGCGCCCTCCGACGTGCGCGCGGTCTTTCATCCGCTCAAGCCGCAAGACGCGGTGCTCTATCCGGACGCGACCGGCGAAGGGCGCGGCGACGTGCTGCCGCTGTCAGGGGTGTGGCCGCCGTTCGACGCGCGCGCGCCGAAGAACGTTCAGCGCACGCTCGAGGTTCCGCTGCGGGCGAAGCTCGGCGCGCCCGGCGGCGCGCTCGCGTACGGCGTCTACGCGAACTTGCCGCGCACCGATCAGCCGTTCATCGCCGCGGGCGTCGTGCAGCTCACCGACCTCGGCGTCTTCGCGCGCTGGTTCCCCGACGGCGGCAACGTCTTCGTCAACCGCATCGCCGACGGCACGCCCGCGGCCGGCGCGAGCGTCGACGTGTACGTCTCACAAGCCGACAACGAATCGAAGTCTCCGCCGAGCGCGTGCGCGAGCGGAACGACCGACGCGCACGGCGTCGCGCGCTTCGGCGGCGCGGCGTTCGCGCGCTGCCAGACGCGTTCCACCGGCACCGAAGACGCCGCGCCTTCGTTGGTCACGGTGGTGCGGCGCGGCGCCGACTGGACGTACGTGCGGACCAGCGACGGCAGCGGCGCATACTCGGGGGACTTCTACAACGGCTGGAACTTCGCCACGCCGCTCTCGCGCGGCACGATCTTCTCCGACCGCGAGCTCTACAAGCCGGGCGAGACCGTGCAGCTCACCGGCGTCGGCTGGTTCCTGATCGACGGCGTGCTCAAGCGCGGCACCGCGGCGTCGTACGCGCTCACGCTGCAGTTGCCGAAGGGCGACAAGCACGACCTCGGCCGCCGCGCGCTGAACGCGTTCGGCACCTTCTCGATCCCGGTCGTGCTCCCGAAAGACGCGGCGCTCGGGTACTACCAGATCACCGCGAGTTCCGGGAACGGCGAAGAGATCGACGGCAGCTTCCGCGTCGCCGAGTTCAAGCCGCCGAACTTCAAGGTCGACCTCGCGCTCGACCACGACGTCGCGGCGCGCGGCGGCACGGTCAACGCGAGCGCGAGCAACGCCTACCTGTTCGGCGCCCCGCTCGCGGGCGCGTCGACGAAGTTCACCGTCACGCGCTCGATCGCGGCGTTCACGCCGAAAGGCCGCGACGGCTACTCTTTCGGCCGGCAGTGGTTCTGGCCCGAACAGCAGCCCGACGCGTCGACCGACGTGCTGGAGAAGACGGTCACCGTCGACGACAAAGGGAGCAGCGCGGTCGGCGTCCCGGTGGCGAGCGATCTGCCGTTCCCGATGACGTACGAGGTCGACGCGGAGACGACCGACGCCTCGAACATCGCGGTCGTGGACTCGAAGCAGTTCACCGCGCTCCCGTCCGACACGCTGATCGGTTTGAAGTCCGACGACGTCGGCATCGCCGGAACGCCGCTCACCGTGAGCGCGATCGCGACCGACCCCGCCGGCAAGGCCCGCACCGGAACGAGCGTGCACGTCGAGCTGCAGCTCGCGAACTACTCCAGCGCGACGCAGATCCTCGAAGGCGCCGAGCAGCCGGTGCAGTCGGTCTCGTACCAGACGGTCGCGAGCGCCGACGCGACCAGCGCCGACAAGCCGGTCAGCGTCTCGCTGACGCCAACAAAGCCCGGCACGTATCGCCTGCGCGCGAACGTCGCCGGCGCGAGCAGCGACGCCGGCGAGACCGACGTCCTCGTCTTCGTCGGCGGCACCGGCGAGACGGCGTGGTTCGCGCGCGATCCGAACCAGCTCACCGTCAAGCTCGACAAGACGACGTACAAGCCGGGCGACACTGCGACCGCGCTGGTGCAGTCGCCGTTCCCGAACGCCCAACTGCACCTGGCGGTGATCCGCCACGGCGTGCTGTGGGAGACGACGCAGCCGACGAACAGCGCCGCGCCGACGGTGCGCTTCAAAGTGACGCCGCAGATGCTGCCGAACGCCGCGGTCGAGGCGTTTCTGATCCGCCGCGGCGCACCGCCGGCGAAGAACCTCGCCGACGGCGGTAACGCGCTTGCGCGCGCCGGCTTCGCGTCGTTCAACGTCGCGCTCGACGGCAAGTACGTCGTCGCCACGGTGCGCGCGGACGCCGCAACGCTGGAGCCGGGCGCGCAGCAGGCGGTACACGTCCACCTCGCCGACGGCGCGAAGCATCCGGTGCGCGGCCAAGTAACGCTGATGGTGGTGAACGACGCGGTGCTGCGGCTCACCGGCTATCGTCCGCCGGACTTGGTGAAGCTCGTCTACGCCGACCAGCCGATCTCGACGCGCTACGCCGACAACCGCTCCGCACTGCTGCTCAGCACGCCGCAGCGTCCGGTGGAGAAGGGATGGGGCTTTGGCGGCGGGCTGTCGGGAGAAGAAGCCGATCCGCGCGTGCGCCACAACTTCCAGCCACTGGCGTACTTCGTCGGCGCGGTGCGCACCGACGCGAACGGCGACGCGAGCGCGTGGTTCACGCTGCCCGACGACCTGACGACGTGGCGCGTGATGGTCGTCTCCTCGACCACCGACGGCCGCTTCGGCAACGGCGAGACGACGTTCAAGACGACGAAGCCGCTGATCGCGAACCCGGTCGTCCCGCAGTTCGCCCGCCCGGGCGACCGCTTCGACGCCGGTGTTTCGATCACGAACGGTACCGGCGCGAGCGGTAGCATGCACATCGACGCGTCGCTGGCCGGCCCGCTGGCATTCTTGGTGAACGAGAAGCCGGCCGCGACGACATCGACGGAAGCGCCGCTCGAGCGCATCACCAAAGCGTACCGCTTCCCCGTCCTTGCGAACGGCACGGGGGTTGCAACGGCGACCGTGCGCGTGCGCGGTGCTGGGACCGGCGATGCGTTCGCGATCCCGGTACCGGTGAACGGTCTTGATGTGAGCGAGTCGGTCGTGCAAACCGGCACGACGGAGTCGCGCGCGTCAGTCGGCCTGTCGGTTGCGCCGGACACGCCGCGCGATGCTGGCGGAATCGACGTCGCGCTGGCGTCCTCGCTGATACCGGAGATCGTCGTCGCCGCGAAGGACGCGTTGCGCGGCGACGAGCGCATCGCGATCACCTCGGCGGCCCGCTTGGCGATCGCGAGCGATCTCGTCACGCTGGCGAAGCGCAACGGCACCGACGCGCGCACGGCGCGCGACCGCGCCGAGCTGGAGCTCTCGAACCTGTTCGGCTTGCGGCGAGCCGACGGCGGCTTCGCGCCGTACTGGCGTTCCGAAAACGCCGATCCGTGGGACTCGCTCTTCGCGCTGAAATCACTGGCCCGCGCGCACGACGCCGGGATCGCGGTCGATCCGGCGATGTACGCCGGTGCGCACAGCTACGCCGCGGCCGTGCTCGGGGATCCGACCGCGCACGAGAAGTGGTGCAAGAGCGACCTCTGCAAGGCCCAGCTTCGCCTCCTCGCCCTCGACGCGCTCGCGAGCACCGGTGATCGCCGCACGACCTTCCTCAGCGACGTCTACGCGCAGCACGACAAGCTCTGCTTCGCCGATCAAGCGCGCCTCGCGCGCCTGCTCACGCAAGCACCGGCCTACACTTCGCAAGCTGCAGCGCTCTCGAAGACGATCGAAGACCATCTCTACACGACCGGCCGCGGCGCGGTGGTGAACCTGCCCGAGCGCTACACCTGGTACGACGCACCCGTCGTCGCGCAAAGCGAAGCGCTGCGCCTGGAGCTCGTGCGCAACGCTGACGGCGAGACGCTCGACCGCCTGACCCGCTCGCTCCTCGACATGCGCCGCAAAGGATCGTTCGGCTGCGCCTGCGAAAACGCCGCCGCCCTCGGCGCCCTGGTGGATCTGGCCGCCCGCGAAAAGCCGGCAAACTTCACCGCAACCGCAACGCTTGGCAGCAAGACGATCGCGCAGCAACAGTTCACCGGCGCGCGCTCGCCGCAGCGCGAAACCCTCGTCCCGATGCGCGATATCACCCCGGGCGCGAACCCGATCACACTCACGAAGAACGGCACCGGAACGCTCCACTACGCGGTGACGTACACCTACCGCCTCGCCGGCGCGGCGCCGGGCCGCCTGAACGGCCTGCGCGTCACTCGCGTCGTGCGCGAAGCGAACACGGCCCCGGTGATTGCAACGATGGGCCTCACCACGCCGGCGTCGTCGCTCACCCTCCCGCCCGCGCACGTCTACGACGTCGAGCTGCAAATCGTCAGCGACCACCCCGTCGAACGTGTCCTGATCACCGACCCGCTTCCCGCCGGCTTCGAAGCGGTCGACACGACGTTCGCAACGGCATCGAAAGCGCTGCAATTGCCGTCAACGTCCTGGGCGATCGGCGACCAGCAAATTCGCACCGACCGCATCGAAGCCTACGCCGACCGCCTCGACGCCGGCATCTACCGCCTCCACTACCTCGCCCGCACGGTAACGCCGGGAACGTTCTTCTGGCCCGGCGCAGACGCTCACGTCCTCGATCGCCCAGACGAGTTCGGCCGCAGCGCCACGTCGGTCGTCATCGTAAAATAGTACTGAACACCCCGAAAGGACGTTTACAATGCCCGCCGCCATGTCTCTGGTGTACATTCCGTGCGAGGTTAAGGACGGTTTGTTTTCGACAGAGTATGTAGTCACGGTTCGCGACCTGAGTGGCGAGACCATATCCTTTTTTGCCGACCGCGGCTTGGTGAAGAAAGAACAGCGCCCGCTGCTGCGGGTGCGTTTCCTCGGCCCAACTGAACCTCCGCAGACCGGAATCGTCATACTGCTACCCGCGTCCGCAATGGACGCCGAGCGACGATATCTAAACGTACGAGAGGAAGATGTCGTCCCTCTTAGCGAGTCATCCGGCTGAGTAAGAGAAGAGACGCTCAAGATAGCCGTACACCGGGTCGACGCCGCGCTCGGTAATTACCGTCAGAACGCTCTTGCCCCCGAGTGCGCCGCTCGGTGTGCGCACGATCTCGGGGATACGCGCCCGGATAAACCTGCGCTCGAAGTATGTCGCGAGCTCACGGACACGGTCCACGTCGGCGCTCCGTTTGTTCGGAATCCCTGCTGAGCGCCACCGCGCGACGGTGCCTCGCGAGACTGCGAAGAGGTCAGCGACTCCGCTGTCGGTTAAGCCGAAAATCGCCGCAATCTGATCGAGCGCATCGCTGCTCGCGCGTTCCTTCACAAGTCGGTCCGTTACCGTAAGTGCCGGCGTCTCAGTGCGGCCTTTCGGCCGGCATGCGCCGCCAACGATGCGATCACGCTTGGCTTGTAAATGAGCAGCGGTGAGATGCAAGCGCGCTCGGCGCAGCTATGCTCGCCGCAGATGAGAAAACAATAGGACACGCCGAGCGCTGCGGCGAGAGCCGGCAAGACGGATTTATCCACCTGCTTCCCCGCTTCGAGTCGCCGAATCGCACCGGGCGGCACTTGCGCTAATACCGCTAGCTCATCAGCACTATACCCGCGCGCGATTCGAAGACGAAGGATACGAGCAGACAGCGGTTCCACCGGCGGACGTGAGCACTTTGATCTCATCGCTTCGCCTCCATACACCAATATGCACGTGCGTTCGAAGCAATGCACAAATAGTGTTGAAAAATATGCGCTAGCGACTTGGCCTTTCTTGTGCTTGTCGACTTCCGATAGGCACCGGCACAGCAGCAGCATCGGTGATGCATCATTCGCGATCCGCAATTCAATGCAGTTATCAGGCCGAGAGGCAACGGCCGTTGACGAGCAGCAGCCCGCCGTTTATCGCCGGGTTCGCCGCGTGACGACGTCGCCCGAATAGCAAGAGTCGCGACTAGCTCTGATCGGCCTTATGGTCGCACTGATTCCGCATCAGCCAGCTGCCGGACGAAGGAGACACAAACGAAGCCGCTTTCGGTATCAAACCGCTCTAAAACGGGGTTATCCACAGGTAATCCACAGAAAAGTCAGTAGTAACCCCGCATTTTGTGGGGAACAGACGTTCCCATACACAATGTCGTAGCGTTACGATAACCGAAATTAAAGTAAAGAACGGGGCCCGCGTCAACGGACCCCGTCCCGAACAAACGGCCCCCGACGACGGAGACACGTGAGCTCCCAACCCGCGTCTTCTCCGCCGTACGGATCAGTCCTAGTCTGACCCGAACCACAGCCTTGAAAGGGAGCGGATGACGCGAAAACGACTCAGCCGGCGCGCGGCGCCAAGTCCAACGAGTTCCTTATCGAAGATGACGCCGCAGCACTGCAGCACGCGGGCGCCGCGAAGCGTGAGACGCCTTGGAGATGTGGCGACTCCATGCGTTCAGGCGACATCGTAATGCCTAAGAAACCGATACGCTATGCGACCGAGGCGACGGAGAACTTCTTCGACGTACGCGACCCGCAAAATGCACATAAGACCAGGATCGTCGTCGACTTCTTTAAGGCATACGCGGCAATACTGCTAAGAAATGCTCCGCTTATCAACTATGTCGACCCTTTTGCAGGGCGGGGTTACTACGATCGTTGTGCTGTTGAACCGAGCCGCACGGGGCCCATTCCGGCGACGCCCCTCGAGATCCTGTCGGCAATTGACACCCCTCAATTCGCGCCGCGCACGGTAACGTGGTTCAACGAGGGCGACCCTGATCACTTTCGCGATCTACGTGCTGCGATCGAACGCCACCCGGCCGTGCCCCGCCTCGTTCACAAGCCGAAGGTCACCAACAGTGATGTCAATGAGCGAATAACGCAGTTCTTCGCGAACCGTGTAAATGAGCCGACGTTCATGTTTGTTGACCCGTACGGATATCGCGGGTTGACTCGCCACCTTATTGCGGCCGTTCTAAAAGATTGGGGCTGCGATGTCGCGTTCTTCTTTAACTACCGTCGAGTCAATATGGCGGTCGGTCATGGGCTCTTTGACCAGCATCTCTCAGCCATCTTTGGTGAGGAGCGTCTCGATCAGCTTCGCGAAGATTTGAAAAGCATCGAGGATCCGGACGACCGTGAAGACCTCATCTTGCACAATTTGCGCGAAGCTCTCCTGGATGTGGGCGGCCAATATTTCCTCAAGTATCGCTTCCGAACTTCAGAGGGAAGTACATCTCATCATCTCATCTTCACGTCGAAGAAGCGGCGTGGGTTTTTGACGATGAAAGAAAAGATGTCGCAGCACAGTTGGAAGGACCCAATAGATGAAATCTCTTACTTCGAGTTCGTGCCGCAGCCGAAGCGGGCGCTTACGCTCTTTGAACCGCAGGTGATTCTGCCACCACGGAATTGGAACTACAGCGTTAAGAGTCTTGCCAACGAACTATCGCGGTGTTTCCGTGGACGCAAAGTTACCCTTGAATACTTGTATGCGGGGCATAATGATGACCTACCGTATGATTTGAAACATTATCGAGCGGCACTATGGGAACTCAGTGACCGTGGGCTCGCGAAGCTCACCCGCGCCGATGGAAGGTCACCGCGTCGCGGGCAGTGCCCTGACGGCACAACCATTCAGTTGTGACCGGCTCCTGCCGTGGCGGGCATCTCGTCCCAAGTGCGGCCGTCCAGTTCACGCCCGCTAGTGCCCTTGTGCCATTGCTTGAAAAAGAACGCGATCTTTGCGGCAACGCAGCGATCACGCAGGTCTCGCACCCAGTCGATTTCAAGCGGTCGGAACCCAGGACCTGATTCGCCGCCGGCGATCACCCAGGTAATGCCGGACAGATCAACACGATCGGCCGGTCCGATCATCGGTTCAACGGAAAGGAAGCGAACCGGCGCATTTACGTCTCGTAGCATATCGGCGCGCCAGGCGAACTTGTCGCTCTCGACCGTTACGCCGCACCAGATGTGCGACGGGAGCTCACGGGTTTTGAAGCGTCTGCGCGCGTAGCGCCGCAATCGCTCGGGCCGCTTGGTGAGCAGTTGATAGACGTGACGGTCGACGGTTTCCATCTGATCGAAAACCTGATCGATGTACGCGTCCGGGATGTCGACGTGAAACAGGTCGCTCATTGAGTTCACGAAGATGAGCCGCGATCGTTTCCAAGTGGCTGGCCGCCCAAGCATCCGCGGCCGTAGTTGCACGTCGAAGCCGTTTTCGAAGTAGTTGCCCGGGACGCCGCGCCAGCGTTCTGCAAAGCGCTCAGCGTAGCAGTGGTCGCACCCGGCGGAGATCTTCGTGCAGCCTGTCGTTGGGTTCCAGGTGGAATTCGTCCACTCGATGGTGCTTTGGACGGCCATGGGCGTGAATCGCTCCTTCGAACGGGTGTTCGTATCTATTATACAAGTATTTCAGATATGTGTATAGTAGATACCTCAATGGGGGCTCGGGCGCAGGACCCACCGGTAGTCGAGGCGTGGATCGCAAGCTTGGGTCGCTCGGGCAGGGCCGACCAGTATCCGGGCTTGGTGCGACGTTTCCTCCGTAAGCGCGGCTCGGACGACCTCCCTACGGTCACCGAAGAGGAGTTGATCCGCTACACCGTTACGATGGCCTCCCACGGCGTTCGCAAGAAGACCTTGAGTGCTCTGGAGTCTTTCTTTGCCTATGCGGAAAGCCGCGGACATGTAGGCCGAGACCCGGCCCGTTTCCTCTGGCAGGCGGTTCACCGCGCGCTTGAAGACCGCGCGTTGGTGAACGAACTAACGCATGCCGGCCTACCGACCGATGCCGCAGCCGACCTTTCGTGGCGCGACATCGCTTACCTCACGCTCGCGCCGCCGCCTGCGCCGGCGCATGCGCTTGAACTCAGTGCGGAACTTCACCGCCGTCTTGCAGGCATGCTGCTGAAGCAGTTGCAATCGACGACGCCGGATGATTTGGATCGCGTGCTCGAGTCGCGCGTCATCGGCGATGGGGGCACGGGATTTCGGCGCGACCGATTTGCGCGAGCCGCAAAAGCCGACAGAGACCCGGGACTCCGATGACCGCGCAAGGCTGGGCACTGATCGGGCTGAAGCAGCCGGCCAGCCATCCCGAGCCCCGCGTGACACGCGCGGAAACTAGGTCAGAGCGACGGCAGCCTTCGCCGCGGCGAGGGCCGCTTCTAGACCATTCCCATACGTCGGGTGCTCATAGAAACGTTCGATCGCGACTGCAGCACCGAGAACGGCTATAACCGTAAGCAGAACGTGATGGGCCTTGATCTTACTCATAAACAATCTCCGAAGTGCGAGCGTTGGTCTGAGCTCATTGAATCACAAGGCGATGCCAACGGGTTGGCACACTAAATTTCTTGCACCGCCGAAATTTGCCTTACGACGGGCGTGTGCTGTTCTCAGAGGCACCCAGCTTCGACAGCGAGAGGCAAGGAAGCCATGGCCGGGCGCGGCGCACCTGGCCTGCCGCGTTGAGGTACCGTCCTACGCCGTCGGAATTTTTGGTCTGGTAGGCGATCGCGACGGACGCCGCAGGCACCAGCGAGCGTGGCGGCGCCGAGGCGAGTACCCTGGGTACCATCGGGACACCCGCCGTAGTCAGCGGAGCGAGAGGCGCCGAGCAATCAGCGCCCCTCCTCGTTTACCGGCCTCAGCGGGAATTAGCCCCATTGCTGGCCAAATATTTGGCGCTCTCCAAAACTCCACGGAAGGCGGGTTTCCAGATGGATCTTATTTCCGCGCGCGCAAGCGTTCCTGAGCAGCGCGCCATTCTGGCACACTACGAGCGAGTCGCGCCGCTCATCGCGTCGAACTTTCCGCATGCTCCGCTCGTGTTTTCGTACTATCCGCATGGCCTCGGGACGGAGCCGGCATTTTCCAGCAACCATGATGAGCTGCCGCACTCCGTGCCGCCCGTGACGGTCACCACCTCGAGCGGCCGGCACGTCTACCCCGGCTGCGCTGTCAACACGATCCTCTACTACGTTCACATCGGCGCCGTCGGCGTCCATTCCTGGACGCCCGCGCCGAGCGATCCCGACGCCGTCGCATTCGCCCGCATTCTCCTCAAGCCGATTGCCGGCGCGACACAAGCGCAGCTCCGCGAAGCGCTCCTCGTCCTTCGCTCCGCGCTTCAACTGCCTGCCCTCGACGCGATCCCGCTCTTCGAAGGCTCGGACGCCGCGCTGTTCATTCCGTTTGCCGATGCTCCGTCGTACGAAGCGGTTCGAACGTGGCTTCACAAGGTTCTCGCGACCGCGCTCACCGAGCACCCCGAACTCCTCGTGGCGCGAGCGAAGCCTCACGAACAGCGAACGGCGCCGCGCGTCGAGGTCACCGTCAGCTCAAATGCGCCCGGACAGCACAGCCGGCTGCCGTACTCGCTCACCGGCGAGCCCGGTCTGCCTATGGTGACGCCCTTCGATTGGGCTGAGCTCGAGACGCTTCGAAACGGCGAATTCACAGCCGCCAACGCGGACGACCGCCTCGCTCAGGGCGACCTCTTCGCGAGCCTTACCGCAAAGTTGGCCGGCCAGCGCTTCGCCGGCGTGAAGGCCTGAGCGGCACCGCTCTTCTGGTTCCGAAGCGCCGTGCAAGTCGAAGAAGAGTCCTTCCGCATGATCGACGCCGAGCGACTGCGACGCCTGAGCGAACGCGCTGCCGCGCCACCGCATCAGCGCGATTGGCGCGACCAGCGCGGCCACATCATCGACGCTGCGCTCGTCGTGCTGGCCGACGGCCGCCCACGCTCAGGCGATGAGATCTGGACCAACGCCCGCCGGCGTCACCTGCTGGCGCACACCCAGCAGAAGGACGTCTACATCGCGCTCGTGGGCTACATCGAGCGGCACAGCGGACAGGGCCGGTCGTGCACGATCGTCCAGGACGTGGACCGCCGCTTCCGCCTGAACCACCCTCTCGACGACTGGCCCGATCCGAAGCGCCCGCTCCCCACGCGCGGTCCCATCGCAAACTTCGAATCGCTCCGCCGCGAGCTGGAGAAGACACAGCGCGGCGCCGATGCGACGGCCTACGAGCTCGCCGTCTGCCGCAGCTTCCAGGCCGTCGGCTTCGTCGTGCAGCACGTTGGTGGAAACGGCGCGCCCGACGGCGTCCTTGACGCACCGCTCGGACCACTCGCGTACCGGGCCATGCTCGAATGCAAGCGCGCGAAGCAGCACTGGGTGCTCGACCCGGACGCCGCGGAAGCGGCGCGCTACCGCGAGCCTTACGGCGCGAAGTACTCCGCCATGGTGGGACCGGCATTCGACCAAGGCGTCAACCTGCGCGACGAGCTCATCGCTCATCGCGTGAGCTGCTGGACCACCGACGACATTATCCAATGCCTGGAAAACTCATATGACCCGGTCGAAATGGAAGTGCTCTTCGCGCCGGGCTTCGTGCGCCAGCACATCGACGACGTACTCTGGGAGCGAAGTCACGGTGCTCCGAAGCGCACCGCGGTCGTCTGCGACTTGCTCCGCGAGAACGCCGCGCGCGTCCAACTGCCGCCGCGCGCAAACCCAGCCGACGCCCCGCGCCTCGATATCAACGCGGCGCTACTTCTGGTGGACGGCTCGCTAACCGCGCTCGGGGCGCACGTCCCATGCACGCATGCCGACATCGAGGCGGCCTTCCGTCACCTCACCGAGCCGCTCGTAGCGGAAGCAGTCTATGTGGACACCTCACAAGACGCCATCGCCTTCCGCCACGTTGTTCAGCCCTAGAACGTCGGAACGGGTGTTGTATCCACAGTAAGCGCGAAGGCGCGGTCGCTGCGGTAGTGGCACGGACGCGGATTCATCGATGTGATGAGCGTGCAGCGCGCCGGATATGTCAGAGTTCCGGTCGCGCGCGCGATCGCTACGGCGCCTTTCGAGCGGTTGGCGCAGCACCTCGAGCGTCTGGTGGCGGAACTCGCCTAATTCGTCGAGCGACGGAAGCCCGTCAGCGAGTTTCGCGTACGCGCAGGACTAACGCGGGACGTGGTTGGATCGGAACGCAGATGCAGTCCTATACCCCGGAAATGCGGATTGTGGCCTTTATCGACGTCCTCGGCTTTCGAGAACAGACAAAGCGGAGGCTCGGCGATCCCGCGCTCCTGAAAGCGCTGGACGGCGCGCTTATGTACACAGACCGCCTGCTCTTTGAACCCTACGATGGATACACTCCCGATGCGAGAATGTTCAGCGATTGTATCTGTGTGTCAAGCCCGTTCGAACCCGATAACGTTGTAAAGTTCACGTACACGATCGAGGCGCTACAAATGAACCTCGCCTGTTGCGGTGTCTTCGTGAGAGGCGGGATTGCGATTGGTCGGCATTTCGAGAATCCACGCATGATCGTCTCCGAAGCACTGATTGACGCGTACTTGTTGGAGAATGAGGCTATGTTTCCGCGGATCGTCGCTTCGCCGGCAACCGTCACCCGCTTGCTGGATATCCTTCAATACGCGGGTCCAGACCACTGGGGCGCTGGTCCCCACGGCCTTGTCAATGCACCAACCGCCCACTTTCGTACCGATCGCGACGGTAAACCCTTCATTTCGTATCTCATGTCGCTTTACCGTATCGACCGCTCGTCTATCGTAGATGAATACATCATGCGGCACAGGGACGCCGTTGAAGCGTGGTTGTTCGAAGGACATGCTTCGAGTTTGCCTGCACACATCACCACAAAGCACCAGTGGGCACGCAATTATCACAACGACATGATGTGTGATTATTTTGGGACAGATAAGATGGATGCGACCGAATTCATTCCCGAGAGTAAGTGAAACGCGACCAGATGAGACAGCGGGAACAGAACCTCGGAACACTCCAAGCTGGCGCAATCGACTGGGCATTAGCGCAATGAAACGCGCGCAAGATCCCCCCCGAACCGGTCGACTAACAGAAAAAGAAACGTCAACAGCGCGCAGCCGTATGCGGTGCCGTCACGAGCGCAATGTTGTCCGCAGGGCTATCTTCGGAACACGGTGACGCGATGAAGGGGCACCGAGTACCGGTGCCCCTTCGCGGTCACTTGCTCAAAAGGCGGCGAACGACACTCGCGCTAGACGCCTGCCATCTGCGGCTTGAGCAGGATTTTGGTGTAGCCGTCGTCGCGCTTGTCGAATTGCGCGTACGCTTCGGGTGCTTTTTCGAGCGGCAGGCGATGGCTGACGTAGCGGCTCGGTTTGATCTTTCCGGCCAGGATCAGATCGCGCAAGTAGACGTTGTAGCGCTTGACGGGCGCTTGTCCCGTCTCGATCGTCAGCCCCTTGTTCCACGCCTCTCCCAGCGGGAGGGTGAAGCGGCCCTGCTTTTCGTCCTTGTCGACGCCGCGCGGATCCTGCTTGAAGTAGACGCCGATCAGGCCGACGCGCCCGGTCGGGTTCGTCACGCGAACCACGTCCTCGAGGACTTGGTTCGGCGCTTGTCGCTTTCCCGGCGAGTCGTGCGCGAACGCCTCGTAGCCGATCGCGTCGATCCCGCACATGACGCCCGGCATTTTTTCTCCTGCGTCGCCTCGCAAATCTTGAACGTTCTCGCGGTGCGGCTTGCGCAGCTCGAGAATCTGCTCGACGGGATCGCCCTCGCTGAAATCGACCGGCGTCGCCCCGAGCTCGCGCACCTTTTCCAGCCGAGCGGGAACATAGTCGACGACGTAGATCTCCGAGGCGCCGCGAAGCTGAGCACTCAGCGCCGCCATGTAGCCGACCGGACCGGCTCCGAAGATCGCCACCGTGTCGCCGGGGCGGACCTGCACCATCTCGGTCGCATGATAGCCGGTCGGCAAAACGTCGGCCAGCAAGACGAAGTCGTCCTCGAGCTCGTCGCCCGGCGTTCCGGGCAGCAGCAAGCAGTTGTAATCGGCATACGGCACGCGCACGAGCTCGGCCTGACCGCCGGGGTGCGGACCCAGGCCGGAATACCCGTATCCACCGCCGTGGCTTTGCGGATTCGTCGTCAGGCACGCGTTTCCGAAGCCGCGCGTGCAGTTGAAGCAGAAGCCGCATCCGATGTTGAACGGCAGCACGACGCGGTCGCCGACCTTGACCGTTCGGACGGCGCCGCCGACCTGCTCGATCACGCCCATGTTCTCGTGCCCGAACACTTGCCCGGGCTCGATCGGCGTGCGGCCTTCGTACATGTGCAGGTCGCTGCCGCAAATCGCCGCCGTCGTCAGACGCAGGATCGCATCCGTCGGCTCCTGGAGGCGCGGTTCGTCGACTTGTTCCACGGCGACTTTATAGGGTTCTTTCCACACAACGGCACGCATCAGGTAATGGCTCCTTCACGGATGAGATGCATGCAGATACCCCGCTGGTGAAACGGTCACGCTGCAGGGCGCCTGGTCGACCGCATGTACGTGAACGAGCTTCAGTACGGTCGCGTACAGAAGTGCGTTGAGTGCGTCGAGCCGTTTACATGCTATCGTATGATCCGGCGACGAAGTGTTACGCAGCAGAGCGGAGGGTACCTCAGTAGCCTGGAGAGGAGCCAACGCGAATGGAACGGGACGAAAGCAAGAAAGACGACCAGCGCGGACGTGATGCGATGACCACGCCGGATTCGGTTCCGGCGCCGGTGGACCGCCACGACCAGCCGAGCTCGGTTTTTCAAGGAACCGCCACCGACAACGACGACCAGGGTAGCGGCGGCTAAACCGGTCTACTGCCTCCGTTCAGCGGTGCTCGAACACCGCGCCCGCTAAGCCGAGCGCGATCACTCCAGCAAACGTCGCCGCGACCGCCGTGCTCGGCAGCGCGGCGCGCAGCATCACGACGGCGACGATCACTGCGACGAGCACAGCTGCCGGCGCCAGCCGGGAGTCCCCGGCGATGAAGTTCCAAACCGCAGCGAGCCTCATGCGCGTGCCTGCCGGGGGACGCGCGCCGCAGCTACGAGCACGAGCGAGACGACGAGATAGAACACGGCTAAAACCGGCAGCGAGAAATCTTCGCCCAGCCACGCAATACCGAGCCCTTCGCCTGTCCAGAACGTTCCGAACGACGTTAGCATGATGCCGACGACGAACTTCATCGTGTTCTCGGGGACGCGCGAGGCCGGCTGCTTCAAGGCGAGTCCTAGCATCGCGACGAGCACCACTGCGGCCGCGGCACCGAGCGCAGACCATCGCAGCGCGAGCGTCGATGCGGCGCCGAACGTCACGACGATGATCGCAACCTCCAAGCCTTCGAGCAACACCGACTTAAATGCCGTTATGAGCGCGATCTTATCCGCCTGAGCGTCCTCGGCCGCGCGCAAGACAGAAACCTCGCGAGCGAACGCCGCGTCCTCGTTACGCAGCGCCTTGCGGCCGGCGTAGCGCAGAATCGACTTGCGCAGCCACGAGAGCCCGAACAGCGTCAGCACGATCCCGACCACGAGCTTCAGCTGCTCGATCGGCACCAGCCGCAGCAGCGGCCCGAACAGCACCACGATCAGCGCGAGAACGATCAGCGCATACACCGTTCCGCGCAGCGCGACCGACCAGGAGCGTGCGACCCCGACCGCCAGCACGATCGTCAACGCTTCGACCGCCTCAACCCCCGAGGCGAGAAAAGTCGTACCCGCCAGCGCCCATCCGTTCATGAGACACAGAAACCCGCGCGGCACTAAAACCGCTGCGCCGCGCGGGCTTCGCGTGGCAGGCGACCGCATGCCCGTCCGATCAGGTGCAACTTCCGCCGAGGTTTACCGTTGCTACCCAAGTCTGTCCGTTGAAATAAATGTTGTAGTTGATGACGTACTCGTTCGAGACATATCCGAAGCAGTTGAGCCTCAGTCCCTGGTCGGCTTCGGAGTACGCGATGCTGTAGGCAGCGCCGGAGGTCGGAGCGTATCCGTATCCCCACGCTGAAATCGGCACGGACTGTGCCATTGCCGGCGAAAGCGAACCGACGGCGACGGCGAGGCCGCAAATGAAACGCCTCGCCATCGCTCTGAGTGCTCTTCGACCTCTGTGGTAGCTTACCATGATCGATCCCCCTTGGTTGATGCGGCAGCGGCCCATTTTGATTGGGCGGTTGACGCGGTGTCGGAGGCGCTTGGCCCCGGAGAAGATGTTACACGGCTCGCCGTCTCAGCAGCGTCTCATCGATAGAGTAGCATTACTCAGGTCCGGCAAGAGCACTGCTCAGGTCGCTTGGCTGGCGCTCGCTGTTGCCGCTTTGGCGTGTGTTGATTTTTGTGTGGTTGGCTATCTAGAATATGGCATAGTATGCCTACCGCGATTTTTCGGACGCAAAGCACGGCTCAGCTGGAGCAGTTACACGAGCTCTTGATTGAGTACGAGGAGAGCCTGCCGCCGGACTTGAGGCACGGTGCGCCGCCCGATCTGCGGAGCCTTCCGCTCGCGTACGGCGGATCGAACGCTGCCTTTCTGGCGCTAGAGGACGATAAGGCCGCAGGTTGTATAGCGCTGACGCGTTTCGACGCTTCGACGGGAGTCATGAAAAGGCTCTACGTGAAGCCGGCGTATCGCCAATTTGGGATTGCCCGCGCGCTCGTAGCCGCGGTGATCAACTTTGCTCGCGAGCACCGCTATCGCCGAGTCGTCCTTGATACCGATCGCGAGCGACTAAACGCGGCGTATCGCCTCTACGCGTCGCTGGGTTTCAGCGACTGCGAGCCGTACGCCGCAGTCGACTACGCGAAGCCCACGTACATGGAGCTGCGCCTGCAGTAGATCATGCATAACCACGCGCAGCCTGAATGCGCGTGTCGCACTGCTGACAGATCAGCCGGGTATTTTTGTCCGTATAGCCCTTCATCGCCTGGAACGATCCAGAACTGCACCCCATTCAGGCAGCGGCTCGCCGCACTCTTGGCAGTACCCTCCTTGCGCTTTGCGCTTTGCGCTTTCGCTCCTTGAGCGCGCGCCTTGCGATGGGCTTGCTGCGCTCGTCGTACGTCAGCTCCTTCGCAAGCTTACGCCGGAGCGCCCAGTGCAGGTCCTGATCATCCCGCGCGAGCGTAATGATTCGCGAACGCACGTCGGCGATCGCGGAGCGAATAGTTCGGAGAGTTCGGATGGAGTAAGGTTACGGTTCGGCATCCGCACGGGCCCTCGAGCGTCGCGGCGTCATAATATAGACCTGTTTGCAGCAGAAATGCCACCCTGTTGTCACACCCTGATGCGATGATGATCGCACGGCAAGCGCCCGTAGCTCAACTGGATAGAGCACGCTGCTGACTACGGCGGAGATGAGGGTTCGAATCCCTTCGGGCGCGACCCGCGACGCGGTGAAACTTGACGGGACTAGTCACCCCGCGGTACCATCAAGGCATCCGCCGTAGTCAGCGGCCAGAGGGGCGTCGAGCAATCGACGCCCCTCGTCGTCCGGCCGCCTATCGTGAGCGCTAGTTGCTGCTGACGCCGACGGGGGCGGGCGAGTGCAGGCCGTGAATGTTGCCTTCGGAGTCTTTGAACATCGCCCAGCCGCCCCACGGCTCGGTGCGCGGCGGTTCCTCGAACTCGACGCCTTTCTTCGCGAGCTCGTCGTGCGTCTTGAAGACGTCGTCGGTCTCGAGGATGACGCCGCTGAAGCCGCCGACTTTCTCGGGCGACCAGCCCGGCGAACCTTTCGAGAGAGTGAACGACGTCTGCGCGTGCGACGGCGCGACGGTGACCCAGCGCGCGTCTTCACCCATCGGCACGTCCATCGTTTTCTCCCAGCCTAATTTCTGGACGTAGAAATCGGCCGCGCGGTCGACGTCGTTCACGAACAGGCTCACTACCGAGATGTACATGCGCTCGAACTCCTTCTGTTTGCGGCGCTGCAAAGAAGCCTCCACCGCTACGACCACCGTTCGCAGTTCTCCCGCTGCCCGCTGCGCCGGGAGCACCGCCGGGGCACTGCGAAGAGCGGTTCGATGGCCGCCACGCTCCATTTCGGTGAGCTCGTGCGAGACGGCGAGAGACTGCTCGACCGCGGTCGTCGCTTGGCGGGCGGCCTGTATCGCCTCGGCCTGCGCGAAGGCGACGTCGTCGCGGTGCTATTGCGCAACGACCCGGTGTACGCCGACGTAATGCACGCCTGCCGCGCCGCCGGCACCTACTACTGCACGCTGAACTGGCACTTCACCGCCGCGGAGCTGGAGTTCATCCTGACCGACTGCGGCGCGCGCGTCGTCATCGGACACGCCGATTTGCTGCAAGCCGCGGCGTCCGCGCTGCCCGGCGGCACCCAGGTGTTTGCCGTCGGTTCCGGCAGCGCGTTCGCGGACTACGAGAATTGGCTCTCGGTGGCGCCGCCGTACGACGGTCCAATCGTCGCGCCTCGCGGTCACATGGCGTACACGTCCGGCACGACGGGCCGCCCGAAGGGCGTGCGCCGCGCGCCCGTTCCGCTGGACCAGCTGCCGGCGCACCTAGCCGCGCTGCGCGCGCTCGTGCGCGCCGTGTACGGCATCGAAGACGGGTGCCGTGCGCTGCTCTCCGCGCCGCTCTACCACAGCGCGCCGGCGTCGATCGCCTCGAACGCGCTGCTGTACGGCGAACGGCTCGTCCTCGCCGAAAGGTTCGACGCCGAGCAAACCCTCGCGCTGATCGAGCGCCATCGCATCGATGTCGCGTACCTCACGCCGACGATGTACGTGCGCATGATCCGCCTCTCCGGCGCGGTCTGGAACCGCTACGACGTCTCGTCGCTGCGCTTCATCGCTTCGACCGGTGCGCCGTGCCCGCCAGACGTGAAGCGCGCGATCATCGAACGGCTCGGCCCGGTGATCCACGAGACATACGCCTCGACGGAAGCCGGCCTGATCACGCTGGCGTCGAGCGAAGACGCGCTGGCGCGCCCGGGTACCGCGGGCCGTCCGGTCGGAGCAGCGCAGCTGCGCATTCTCGACGACGACGGCCGCGAGTGCGCACCCGGCGAGATCGGCACGATCTACGCGCGCCAGCCCGCGTACGCCGACTTCACGTATCAGAACCTGCCCGACGCTCGTCGTGCGATCGAGCGCGACGGCCTGATCACGCTCGGCGACGTCGGCTACGTCGACGCCGACGGCTATCTGTTCGTGTGCGACCGCTCGGCGGACATGATCCTGTCCGGCGGCGTGAACATCTATCCGGCCGAGATCGAGCACGCGCTCCTGCAGCTCCCCGGCGTGCACGACTGCGCCGTCGTCGGCCTCCCCGATCCCGAATACGGCGAACGATTGCACGCCGTGGTCCAGCCGGAACCGGGCGCGGTGCTCGATTACGCCGCGATGCAGTTCGCGCTTCGCGAAGTGCTTGCCGGATTCAAGGTCCCGCGCACCTTCTCCACCACCGGAGCGCTCCCGCGCGACGACAACGGCAAGGTCGCGCGCGCCCGCGTCCGCGCCGATCTGCTCGCAGCGCTAGGCGCCGCTACGGCTTGCCGTAGTTCGTCGTGAGGTAGTCGACGATCGCCGGGATTTGATCGTCGGCGATCGGCGCGCCGTAAACGTTTTTCATCTTGACGACCTCGGCGTTCCACTGCGCCTTGGTGAGGACCGGCTGCGTCGAGACGTAGGCCGACGAATGACACGTCAAGCAGTTCGCCTGCACGGCGCCAACGCCGGGCCCCGGCTTGAACGCCATCCCCGCATCGCCGGGGAGCGAAATCGTCGCCTTCCCCTTCGGCGGCGCGGTCGAGCCCGCGGCGATCGCGCTCGCGCTCAGCGCCGCGGTGCAAGCCAACACGATCAGCGTGCGCTTCATCATCCCACGGTCACCTTGTACGTCTCGACCGCATTGCGCAGATAGCCGCTGGGGTTCCAGCCCGGCGTCATCGGCTGCGTGGAGCCGTCGTTCGCGGTCGCGCGCACCGCAAGCGTGTACGTGGACGTCCCCTGTCGAGTCGGCACCGATGCGTTCCAGCGCCGGAAGCTGTACTTGCCGTAGTCGCGCTCCAGCACCGCGTCGATCCATGTCGTACCGCCGTCGCCCGACACCTCGACGCGCTTGATACCGCTTCCGCCGTCGAACGCGATCCCGCGCAGCTGCAGCTGCGACGGGAACGCCACATGTAGAATCGTTGCTCCATCGACGAAGTTCGTGATGAATGACCGCACCCGCATGCGGTTGATCGGAATCGTCGGATACCCGCTGCTCCCCGGCACGACGCTGTTGTCCGGCGTGTCGGGGATGCGGTACGCGGTCTTCATCCAGAAGTTGTCGTCGGCGTGGTCGAGCACGGTGATCGCCGAGAGCATCTTCACCCAGTAGGTCGCGAACCAGCCGGGGACGATCAGCCGCACCGGGTACCCGTTGAGCACCGGCAGTGCGGCGCCGTTCATCGCGTAGGCGACGATCACGTCGTCGCGGCGCGCGACGTCGACGTCCAGCGACTTCTTGAAATCCGGCGTCGTCGGCAGCGGCGGCGCGTCGAGCCCGTCGAACTGCACCTGCTTCGCGCTGGCCTTCAACCCGGCCCGATCGAGCACGTCGCGCAGCCGTACTCCGGTCCATACCGCGTTCCCCATCGCGCCGTTTCCCCACTCGCCGCCGGGGACGCGCGGCGTGAAGAGCCCGCGCGAGTTTCCCGAGCACTGGTTCACTGCGGTGACCTCGACCTGCGGCATCGCGGCGAGATCGTCCAGCGAGAGCGAGAGCGTCCGGTTCACTGCGCCCGTCACCGCGATCCGGTGCGCGCTCGCGTCGACGGATTGCGGGATGTTCGACAGATGCCAGCGCACGAAGAAAGCGTCGTTCGGCGTGTAGATCCCGTCGTCGAAGACCGCGAACGGCGTCTCGAGCTGCGGCGGCCGCGGCGTGAGCAGAATCAGCGGGCGTTTCTGCGGAAACGCGACCAGCGGGCGCTCACCGTTCGCGAACGGCAGCTGCACCGTGTCCGCCGCGGCGCGCAGCGGAAGCGCCGCAGCGCCCAGCGCCGCGCCCGCCGCGGAGAGAAAACGGCGACGATCGAGCTCGCTCAACGGGACCTCCTCTCGGGCCAGCGGCCTGCTTCCGCGGGAGGCCCCAGTTTCCTCGACTAGCAGACGAGTGGGAGGTTTGCTGGTATGTGCGCTTTCGTACATGGAAATGTCAAGCTGAGGCAAAGCGAAGGATTCATGTCGACGAGCTACCACTTGATCCGCTTCGAGGGCTACCTCGACATCAGCCGCTATCCGGAGATCCGGGCGGCGTTCGAGGGTGCGCCCGCGGAGGTCCCGGTTCTGGTCGACCTGCTCGACGCGGTCGGCGTCGACTCGATCTTCCTCTCCGAGATGCTGATGTTCAAGCGGCGTCGGCGCCCGCTCCCGGTCGCCGTCGTGATCCCCCCGGGCGGGCACCTTGCCAAGCTGTTCGGGATCGCCAGCGTCGGCGAGAAGATGGACGTCTTCACCAACCTCAGCTCCGCGATCGACGCGCTCGGTCTCGGCGAGGAAGAGCCGGAAGCGACGTAGCGAGCGTCAGGCCGGGAACGTGTGACGCAGGTACGCGCGTTCACCGGGTATCGTCGTTCACATCCTCTCTTCATCCAGCGACTCGCAATCATCCGGAGGACCGAATGCTCAGACGACTCGTCATGGCGGCACTCGCCGCCGGCCTGGTGGCGTCGACCGCGACCGCGGCGCTCGCCGACCGCGACGACCACCACAACCGCGGCCACAACCACGCCTACTACGGCGGGAGCAACAACAACGGCTGGCACTACGGCGTGAACCGCCGCAACAGCAACGGCAGCTGGTACAACCGCAACAACGGCAGCTGGTACAACGGCAGCCAGTACAACGGCAACAACGGCTACTACACGAACTACAACGGCTACAACTACAACGGGAACAACGGGAACTGGAACCGCCGCCGCGGCGACGGTGACAACGATCGCGACGACCACCGCAGGCACCACAAAGGCCACGATCGCTGATCGCCGATCGCGGACGAGCGTGAATGAGAAGAGCTCCGGGGCGACGCCTCGGAGCTCTTCCACATCGTGCCGGTGGCGCGAAAATCAACCGGTCGTCGAGCGCGCCTGCTCGATCGTGCCCAGCTGCAGATCGCGCGGGCGGAGCTGGTGGCGCGCGTCGATCGTGCGCACCGAGCGCGTATAGGTCGAGATGACGATCGACTGCGTGAACGCGGAGCCGCGGCGGTAGCGCACGCCGTCGAGGAACTCGCCGTCGGTGACACCGGTCGCGGCGAAGATCGCGTGGTCGCTCGCGCACAGGTCCTCGAGCGTGAGCGTCTTCCCGATGTCGTGGCCCTCGGCCGCGGCGATCGCCTCGTCGTCCGCGTTGCGCGGCCAGAGCCGGCCCTGCATCTCGCCGCCGAGCGCGCGCGCGGCGCACGCCGCGATCACGCCTTCCGGCGAGCCACCGATGCCGGCGAGGACGTCGACGTTGGCACGTTCTTCAAGGATCGCATAGACGGCGTTCGATACGTCGCCGTCGCCGAAGACCCGCACGCGCGCGCCGGCGGCGCGGACGTGTTTCATCAAGTGCTCGTTGCGCGGACGGTCGAGCAGCGCGACGGTCAAGTCGGAGACCTCGCGTCCTT
>JAFAKB010000068.1 GCA_019235885.1 Candidatus Eremiobacterota bacterium
AAGATCGACCTCGTGCACCGCCGGGTGGCGGGGATGCTCAGGCTTTCGGCGGGCGGCATGCCCCAGGACATCCGCATCACGCCGGATGGATCGCGTTTTCTGGTGGCCGACATGATGGCCGACGGCGCTTTCGTCATCGACGGCGACCGCTTCGTGGAACTGGGGCTGATCAAGACGGGCATCGGCGCCCACGGGCTGTACCCGAGTCGCGACAGCACCCGGATGTACGTGGCCAATCGGGGCTCGCACCATATCCACGGCAAGCGTCGCGGACCGGGCAGCGTATCGGTGATCGACTGCAAGATCCTGAAGGTGGTCGCCCATTGGCCCATCCCGGGTGGCGGCAGCCCGGACATGGGCAACGTCAGCGCCGACGGCCGCACGCTGTGGCTCTCCGGCCGCTTCGACAACGTCGTCTACGCGATCGACACCACGAGCGGGAAAGTTCGCAAGATTCGCGTCGGCGTGCAGCCGCACGGGCTTGCGGTATGGCCGCAGCCGGGACGGTACTCGCTGGGGCACACCGGCATCATGCGCTGAGCCGGCAAAAGCAAGAGAGAGCAGCGCGGACGGCCGCTCTCTCTCGCAAAGGCTCGTAGCCGATCAGCTGCGTTCGCGCGCGATCCCTTCTTGAGCGATTCGCTCCTGCGCGATGCCTTCTTGCGCGATCCGTTCCTGCGCGATCCCTTCTTGAGCGATCCGCTCCTGAGCGATGCCTTCTTGCGCGATTCGCTCTTGCGCGATGCCTTCTTGAGCGATCCGCTCTTGCGCGATGCCTTCTTGGGCGATCCGCTCTTGCGCGATGCCTTCTTGGGCTATCCGTTCTTGCGCGATGCCCTCTTGGGCTATCCGTTCTTGCGCGATGCCCTCTTGGGCTATTCGCTCTTGGGCGCCGCGGCGCGCGGAGTCCGTGTACTGGGCGGGGATCGGATGCGATACACCCGCCGGTTTGATCTGTTCCGCCATTTGACTTTCCTTTCGAGCTTCTAGTTAGACCGTGGTAAGGACACCGGTGTCGAGCAGCTCACCGAGCAGCGACGGTTCGACCGGAACCGCGCCGTCCTGCGGCGCGCCGCCCTCGATGTGCCGAAGGGTGCCGACGACGTCGTCGTCGATCTCGAAATAGCGAATACGCCCGTTGCGGCGGAGCAGCAGATACGGAGAGGTCTCTGCGGAGCCCGCCTGCAGCGGCGCGACCTCGTCGAAGCGCGCCGGATGTTCGGACAGATCGAGGACCCGGAACGGGGCGGCGTGGTAACGGCGCACGTCGGCGTCGACGCGGACCGGCACCGAGCGCGGCGGCACGTTCTCGCCGAGCGTGAACTCCGCGACCTCGAGGTCGAACGCGCGCCGCGTCTGCGGCGAGACGACGCGCTTGCGGAAGTCGTCCAGAAAAAGCTCGCGCTCCATCGGCCGGCGCAGCACCGCCGGCACCTTCACCAGGCTCCCGATGCGCTGCGCGAAGCCGTCGAGCAGTTCCCACAGCGAGCCGCCGTCGACGAGCACGTACTGCAGCAGCGTGCGCGGGAACGTCGCGAAGAGCGTGTACGCGAGGTGCATCCCGGTGACGAAGCGCTCGTAGACGCTCGGGTCGAGGATCGTGCTGTGGAACGGGAAGAGCTCAGGGTTCTCCCGCGCATACGGGTTCTCCTGAATCACGTCCGGCGTGTCGAGCAGCAGGCGCGGCTTGAGGTTCGTGTAGCTTCGCGGCACGTCGTGCGCTTGCCGTTCGGAGACCGTGTCGTTGTACAGCGTGAGCGTGTTAAGCCTGATCCCGCAGCCCTTCACGCGCGCAAACAGCGCGGTCGAGAGCGCTGCGTCGGTGTTGACGTGGTCCTCGAGCGGCGGATCGATCATGAAGGCGCAGGTCGGCACGATCCCGCGGCTCAAGCACGCGTCGAGCTTTTGGGCGAGCTTCTCCCAGCCTTTGTAGAAGCTCTTCGCGAACGCCGCCTTCGACTCGGCCGAGACGGCGTCGACGCCGACGAACACCGCTCGGCACCCTGCCGCGGCGAGGTCGTCCAGAAATTCCGGCGTCAGATGCGGCAAGGTCGCGTAGCAGTTCCACGTCATCCCGGTGTTGGCGCTCGCCAGCGCGCGGCAGATCGCGCGCGCCAGGGGCGGGGAGTTCGGGAAGTTGTCCTGGACGAAGAACAGATGCCGCGCGCCCATCGCGTAGAGCGTGCCGACCTCTTCGACGATGCGGTCGACCTGCTTGACCTGAGAACCCTGTCCCCAGTGGACGGGACTGTAGCAGAACGAACACGCGAAGATGCAGCCGCGGCCGTGCTCGTAGTCGAGCAGCCGCGTCGGGTTGAGGCTGAAGTACGGCTCGAGCTCGACCTTGTCGTACGCCGGAAACGGCAGCGCGTCGAGCGCGTCCAGCGGCTTCTTCACGCGCTCAAGCCGGACACCGTCCGCAGCGCGCTGCGCGACGTTCACCAGCGCGCCGGCCGGCACAAGGCCTTGGAGGTGCCGCATCAGATCGCGCATCGCGGTCTCGCCTTCGCCGAGCACGACGAAGTCGATCCACGGATAGAGCTCGAGCGCGCGCGCCGCGATCGAGCCGAAGTGCGGCCCGCCCAGGACGATCCGCAGCCCCGGGTCCTGCAGCTTAAGCAGCCGAGCGATCTCGATGCAGACGTGCGACTCCACCGCCATCGAGGTGAAGCCGACCACGTCGGGATCGGTCTCACCGACCGCGTCGACCGCGTGGCGCCAGAAGTCGCGCTGGACCCACGCGTGGTCCAGCTGTCCGCGCAGGTTCATGTCGACGAGCGCAACCTCGACGCCGTCGCGTTCGACGAACGCCGCCAGCGTCAAAAGCCCCAGCGGCGGCGCGAGGTCGTAGTGGTCGTACAGCCCGCTCGGCGGCTGAACCAGCGTCAGCCGCATCGCGCACCCATTGGCGAGGATTCGGACCGCGCCGCGCCGGAGACGCGCGGCGTGGCGTCATCCCAGCGGCGAACGCGCGCGGCACGCCTCGAGCACGTGCGCGGAATCGCGGTCGACCGGTTCGGAGCGGCCGCCGACGACGCGGCGCGGCGGCACACCGACGTGCTGCGCCTGGAGAACCTCGACACGGACCTGCGCCCGCCGGCGGCGGCGCTGGAGACGACCCGAGCGGCCGTCGGCGATGACGCGAACAATAGCTACCTGCCGTTTCTGGGCCAGCATGCGCTGCGGCGGGCCGCCGCGGCGCACGTGAGCCGGTTGTCGGGTGTCGAATACGATGCCGAGAGCGAGTGCATCGTCACCGCAGGCGGTTTGAGCGGCTGTCTGATCGCGCTGCTCGCGCTGCTCGACCCCGGTGACGGCGTGATCGTCACCGATCCCACGTACGTCGGGATGCTGAACCGCGTGCGGCTCGCAGGCGGCGTGCCCGTTCCGGTCCCGTTCCGCTGGCGTGACGGCGAATGGCGGCTCGACCTGGCGGCGCTGCACGCCGCGGTCGGACCGCGGACGAGCGCGATGTTCATCATGAATCCCTCGATGCCGTCGGGCGCGGTGCTGAACCGCAGCGAGTGGTGTGCGATCGCGGAGCTTTGCCGTGCGCACGATCTGTGGCTGATCTACAACGCCGCGATGGAGCGGATCGTGTACGACGGCCACTCGTACCTCCATCCGGCAGGACTCCCCGGGATGGCGGAGCGGACGCTCACCGTCGGCTCCGTCTCGAAGGAGTTCCGCATGATCGGCTGGCGCGTCGGCTGGATCGTCGGGCCGCGCGCGGTCATGGCCGGCGTGGCGCTCACGAGCGTCTGCGACGTTGTCGTTCCGGTCGGGATCGGTCAGCCGGCCGCGGCGGCGGTGCTCTGCGCCGCCGATTCGGATATCGATGTGGCATGTGCTGTCACCGAATGGAGCCGACGCCGCGACGTAATCGCCGAAGAGCTGAGCGATCTGCCGATTCGGCGCGCCGCCGGAGGATGGTCGATGCTGCTGGACGTGGGCAAGATGGGGCTCACCGGCGAGCGGGCGGCGGCGCTGTTGCTGGAGCGCGCGCACGTCGCTGCCACGCCGATGACGAACTGGGGCGTCGTACACGGACCTGGTCTGGTGCGACTCGTCTTTGCGAACGAGCCCGTGAACCGGCTGCGGGGGATCGGCCGTCGCGTCCGCGACGCGTTGGGCTGAACCCGCCAGCCATAGCCCGACGAGTCTAGCAAGTTCTTCTGCCTAACGCAACCGTTCAGTCCTTTTCTGGAGCTCCTAGCGCTCGCTCGGCACCTTGCGGCGTCATCTCGCACGTGTTTCGAAAACGCCCGTCTCATGCATCGAGGAGCGACCACACGATCCAGAACGACGCGATCAGCGCGTCACCTGCCGACAGCGCGCCGAACGCCCAGCGTCCGGCCGCACGCGTCTGGACGCAGCCGCCCAGCGCGATCGCCGCGCCCGCGAGCGGCGCGAGGATGTACGTTCCGAGATACCATGCTTGCCGCACCGGCAGCGCCGACGCGTTCGTCACGCCGAACGCCGCGAACGCCGCGTCGACGAGCTGCGCCGGCGCGGCGATTCCGGCGGCGCGCAGCGCCAGCGCGGCGATCGCGAACGCCGCCGGCGCGGCCACGATCGTGCCTGCGGCGAGCGCAAGCCGTGAACGAGCGTCCATGGTCACCTCCGAAGCGATAAAAATGCCGGATTCGTTATACTTTGTAACACAAAGTTATGTTCGCGTCAATCGGGGAACGTCGGTTCGAGGTGAGACCGCAGAGCGCAACCGACGTTTTCATCGCCCGCTGCCGCGCCGGCGCGACGTGGTGCTCGAAAAAGATCGGTCCCGGCGTCGTCACCGGCGCGGCCGACGACGATCCGTCGGGAATCGCGACCTACGCGATCGCGGGCGCTTCGCTCGGGTACGGATTGCTCTGGGTCGCGCTGATCACCGCGCCGATGATGATCGTGGTTCAGGAGATGTGCGCGCGGATCGCGATGGTCGGCGGGACGGGGCTCGGCGCGGCGATGCGCAAGGTGATGCCGCTGTGGCTGCTGCGCGCGCTCGTGTTTCTCGTCGTCGGCGCGAACACGCTGAACATCGCGGCCGACATCGCCGGGATGTCGTCCGCGGCGCAGCTCGTCACGCGTGTGCCCTCGCAAGCGTGGGCGATCGCGCTCGGCGTGCTGCTCGTGGTCGTCGAGGTTTTCGCCTCGTACCGGCTCTTCGCGTCGGTCGTGAAGTGGCTCTGCCTCACGCTGCTGGCGTACGTGGTGAGCGCGTTCGTCGTGCGCGTCGACTGGCTCGCGGCGCTGCGGCACACGTTCTTGCCCGAGGTGAGCTTCAACCGCACCTGGATGGCGACGTTCGTCGGCTTCCTGGGCACGACGATCACGCCGTACCTCTTCTTCTGGCAGGCGGCGCTCGAGGTCGAGGAAGAGCGCGCGCTGGGCCGCACGACGGTGGCGAAGCGGCGTGGCGCGACCGAAGCCGAGATCCGCGCCTCGCGGGCCGACGTGACGACCGGGATGATCTTCTCGAACGCGGTGAGTTGGTTCATCGTGCTGACGACCGCGGCGACGCTGTACGCGCACCACGTCTCGATCGCGACCGTGCGCGACGCCGCCCAGGCGCTGCGGCCGCTCGCGGGGAACGGCGCGGAGTTCCTGTTCGCGGGCGGCGTCGTCGGCGCCGGATTGCTCGCGGTCCCGGTGCTCGCCGGGTCCTCGGCGTACGCGCTGGCCGAAGTGTTCCGCTGGAAGAGCGCGAGCCTCGACGAAAAACCGTCGTCGGCGCCGGCGTTCTACACCGTCATCGCGCTCGGGATCGCCGCCGGCGTCGTGGCCGACCTGCTGCAAGTCGACGCGGTCAAGATGCTGTTCTTCTCCGCGGTCGTGAACGGGTTCGTCGCGGTCCCGCTGCTGATCGGCATCTGGCTGACGGGCAACCACAAGACGCTGATGGGCCGCTGGCGCAACGGCCTTGCCGCGAACGTCTGGATCGTGGTGACGATCGTGCTGATGGCGGCGGCGGCGGTCGGCGTTCTCGTCACCGCTTGACTCGTTAATGCGAAAGTAACACCGGCTCGCGACGCTAACGCCGCCGGGCGCGTCCCGGCTCGCCGGCCGCCGTTCGGCCGCCGATCGGGACGGGAGGTCCGGCACAATGGCGTTCGCGCGCCGCTTCCACGAAATCGGCGAGGTCGGGCGACGGCTCGGCGTCGAGCTCCTCGCGGAGCAGCTCGGCAAAGGCTTCGAGCTCGCGCCGGGCGGCGCTCCACTCGCCGAGCGCGGCGTACGCGTCCAGGACGAGCCGGCGCGCGTCTTCGTCGAGCGGATCGAGCTCGACCAAGGTGCGCGCGCAGCGCAGCGCCTCGGCCGGAACGCGGCGCGCGAGCGCGTCACCGGCCAGCAGCGTTCCGGCCGCGAGCGCGAGCTCGCGCAACCGCAGCCGGTGCGGCGCGAACCATGCAAACCGCTCCAAGCGTCCCGGCAAGCCGTGCGCGACCTGGTCGAACACGCGCTGGAGAGCAGCGCGGCGCTCGTCCGAGAGAAGCGGCTCGGAGCCGCCGGCGCGCACCAGCGTCTCCACCTCGCGCACGTCGACCGCGACCGCCGGCGAGAGACGGTACCCGTCCTCGCCGCGCAGGATGAGCCCGTCGTCACCGAGCTTGCGGCGCAGACGCGACAACGTGACACGCAGGTTGTTCGCGGCGTCGTTTTCGTCGTCGATGTCGGGCCAAATCGCCTCGGCGATCTGCGCGCGGGCGGCGGCGACGCGGACGCGCCCGAGCGCCAGGTACAGCAAGAGCTCCAGCTCCTTGCCCGCGAGGCGCACGTCGCGCCCGTCGACCTCGACCCGGCCGGCGAACACGTGCACGGCGACCGCGCGCGGCGCCGCGGCACGCCGAAGCAGAACGCGCCGCGCGACGAACGCTTCGAGGACGCCGTACTGGCGCCGGCCGGCGGCGATCGCCTCGGCCGCAAACCTCAGCTCAGGCGCCTCGACGCGCCGCGCAGCCGCCACGAGCGCCGCTGCTTCGCGCGCGCGGTCTTCGCTGCCGAGCAGGAGCGATGCGGCGTGCGCGAGCGTTTGCAGATACGGATCGGCGCAGCGGTCGGCCTCGCGCACGGCGGCCGCCGCGGCGCCGGCCGCCTCCTCGGTGGTCTGCGCGTAGCCCATTCGGTAGAGGTGCGCCATCGCGAGCGCGACCGGCGACTCGAACCGTGGATCGGGGACAAAGGCACGTCCGCGCGCCGCGGCGAGCAGCGACGCAAAACCGCGCTCGATCCCCGGGATCATCGCTTCTTCGGCCTGCGTCACGTAGCGCGCGAACCGCTCGTCGTCGCCGTTCGCCCAGGCAAAGATCGCGCCGTTCGTCGCAGTGAACGCGACGTAGAGCGGAAGCTTCGCCTCCTGCATCCGGCGCAGCGACTCGTCGATGATCGCGATCCCGCGCTCATAGCGCCCGCGCGCGATCGCTTCGTGTGCGTCGACGTAGTGCAGCCCAAGATCGGAAAGAAAGTCGGGCCGGCGGATCGCGTCGGCCTCGGCGCGCAAGGCGCGCGCCTCGCTGAAGCGCCCCTGCAGGCCGCGCAGCGTCGCCACGAAGGTCAACAGCGTCGCGCGCTCGGCGGACGGCTCGCGCGCGAAGGAGTCGAGCGCCTCGCCGACGGCCGTCTCCGTCTCGTCGAATCGCGCGCTCTGGTAGAGCGCGGCGGCGAGGTGCAGCAGCGCGTCGGTTCGCAAGGCGGCGTCCGCATCGGACGGCAGACAGTAGTAGACCGTTCGGGCTTCGTGCAGATACGTCGCGAGATCGACCGAGAAGCGGCGGAACGGCATCGTCGCGATCCACAAGCTCGGGAAGCGGACGAGCTGCGCGGGCTCGAGCCGTGCGACGACCTGTTCGCATTCGGGCAGCGCCGCCGGCGCGCGCACGTACGTCGGGAGCCGGTCCAGCACGCGCGCGGCGCGGCGCACGTCATCGCTCGCCAGCGCGATCTGCGCGGCGCGCGCCGCGTCGCCGCGCCGCTCGTGCGCTTCCAGCGCCAAGGCATGCGCGGCGGCGACGCAGCCGGCGAAACGCGTCCGAACCATCGCCCGCACGAGCGGGTGAAGCTCGTACGCTCCGCCGTCGTCGCGCCGAACGAACGGCAGCGCTCCCAGCCGGCGCTCCGCGACCGCGTCGAAGCGTTCGCCGGCGACGCTGCGGATGTCCTTGAGCGTGGCATCCGGTACTGCCGCCGCGACGACGACCGCGTCGGCGAGGCTCTGCTCGAGCCGGCCGATCACTTCGTCGGCGAGGTAGTCGTACAGCTCGTCGAACGCGACGTCGTCGAGCCGCGCCAGCACCTGCTCGAAGCGCCCGCTCGCCGCGACCGCGATCAGCAGCTGCACGACCATCGGCCAGCCGGACGAAAGCCGCGCGATCTCGCGCGCCGCCGCCGCGCCGACGCCGTGACGGCCGGCGAGCGCGACGACGTCGTCTTCGCCGAGCTGCAGCTCCTCGGCGGCGATGAACAGCGTGCGCGCGCTGCCGATGGCGCGGCCGAACGCGGCCGGCAGCGGCACCCGCGAGCAAAATACGATCGTGCGCTGCGCGGGCGCGCTCGCCGCCAGCTTTTCGAGGACTTCGTGCGCCGCGGCGACGCGGCGCAAGCCGTCGGCGTTCTCGAACGCGAACAGCATCGGCTCCGCCTGGCGCGGCCAGTACTCGTTCAGGAGCTCGAGCTGCGCCTGCCCTTCGCTCCCGCGCGCCAACCGGCTGCGCGCGACCTCGAGCGCGATCTCCGGCGTGTTCTTCGCCAGCGCGTCCACGACGCGCCGCGCAAGCTCGCCCGCGTCGCGCAAGCCGTCGCAATCGCACACGGCAGCGAGTGCAAACGTCCGTGCGTACGCTCGCACGAACGTCGACTTGCCGTACCCCGCCGGGGCCGTCACGACGACCGCTCGCGGGGATGCCGCCACGACCCGGTCGTGCAGACTCTCCACCCCAGTCCTCCTAGGCCTCGACCATTTTCGCCCCACCCCAGCACACCTTCCGACAAGGAGCACGAGATCATGAACCACGCCAACCACGCACCCGACACGCACCGCGACAGCGGCTCGCACGATGCGCCGCCTCCCGTTCCAGCGAACTTCACCTACGTGCGCGTGAAGACGTCCGACAGCGACAGTGACGACTTCAGTCCCAGCAGCGCCGTGCCGCTCGACTTCGCCACCGGCATCACCGCCAAGCTGCGCGCGTATCGCGAAACGCCGGACCAGACGGCGCCCTCGCTCGAGTACCAAGTTGCACCGACAGAACCGGTGCTGGCCCCGCCGCTCGTCCCCGACCAGTCTTCCACCCCGGATCCGCTGCTCCTCAAAGACGCCTACGTCGGCACGATCACGGTCAACGTCCCCGGCGGCGAGGCCCGCACCCTCAAGATAACGCGCAGCCACACCGACGCGGTTCACCTCGACCTCACCAAGGGCGTCGAGGTGAGATGCTGGTTCGACACCAGGGGAATCATGGCTCACCCGATCGGGCCGATGCTGAACATCGACATCACGCCGCAGCCATAGCGAGCACGAGCATGTACGCGCGGCCGCGGATCCTTTCGCTGATCACCACGCACCGCTGCACGGCGGCGTGCGATCACTGCTGCTTCGGCTGCTCGCCCAAGGTGACGAAGGCGATCCCGGTCGCGCGGCTGCACTCGCTGATCGACGAGGCGGCGGCGATCCCGTCGTTCGAAATGGTCGGCTTTACCGGCGGCGAGTGCTTCCTGCTCGGCAAGCACCTCGACGCGCTGATCGCGCGAGCGACGGGGCACGGTCTGCGGACGCGCGTCGTCACGAACGGGTACTGGGCCGTCACCGCGCTTGCAGCCCGGCGCCGCATCGAAGCGCTGCGCGATGCCGGGCTCGGCGAGGTGCATCTCTCGACGGGGATGTTCCACGCCCGCTTCGTCCCGGTGGAGCGCGTGCTGCAGGCAGCGCGCGCCTCCGCCGAGGCGGGGCTGTTCACCACCGTGTGGATCGAAGAATGCGAGGGCTCGACGTTCGACGGCGCGTTCGTCCGTGCGGCGCTCGACGATCTCGTGCGGGAGCGCCGCGTCTACGTCGGCTCGCAGCCGTGGATCGAGAACGCCGACGGGCGCGGCGAGGCGCGGCTCGAGCACGATCCGGCGCTCTCGCGCTTTCGCGACGAGAACAAGTCGGGCTGCCCCTCCATTTTGGAGGTCCTCAGCGTCACGCCGGATCAGACACTGATCGCGTGCTGCGGCTTCACGATGGAGTCGATCCCCGAGCTGCATCTCGGCTCCGTCGCCGAACGCAGCCTCGCCGAGGTGCTCGAGGGCGCGCCGAACGAGCTGCTGAAGTACTGGCTCCACGTCGAGGGGCCCGAGCGTATTCTCGAGTTCGTGCAGCGGTTCGAGCCGGACTACCGGCTGCCGGCGGAGTCGCCGTCGATGTGCCAGACGTGTCTGCACCTGCACCGCGACCCGGTCGCGCAGCGCGTGCTCGCCGAGCACGCAGACGACATCCCGTTCGAGGCCATCATGAACGCGTTCGCGGAGCGCATCGGAACACGCGTCGTGCGCGCGACCCGTTAATGGCGATGTAAGGGCGAGCTGCGACGATCGGTTGGTCACCACTCATTTCCTCGGAGGCACTTCCATGACCATCGCACTTCGCGCGGCAACCTTGCCGCAGACCGACCCCGGCGGGGAGATCGCTCAAGCGATCCTCGCCGCAAACTACGCGCAAAACGGCGTTCATTTCGCACCGTTCATGGTGAAGGGCGCGTCATCGAGCCAGTTCAACCACATCTGGATCAGCGACCGCGGTGACACCGCCGTCGACTTCTACCAGTTCAACGGACAGAGCTCGAACGGCTTTCTCCCGCTCGGCGACGTCGCGATCGTCAACCGCGGCAATTTCGACGATCAAGGGTACTTGCTGTTCGCGCCGAGCACCGATGCGCCGGACGCGCTCGCGCACCCGACGGATTTCACCTGGGTCCTCAACGACCACGGCTCGGGCAACGACAACGACGTGACGTACTGGCGGATGACGCCGCCGGCCGGCTATGCGGCGGTCGGTCTGGCGTTCAGCAACGACGACAAGCCGGACGTCAACAACTACTGGTGCGTGAAGCTGGGGTACCTGCGGACCGTCGACCATGTCACGTACTGGAACGACAGCGGCTCACATTGGTCGCACAACGGTGACATGGCGATCGCGGCGTACAACGGTCCGGCCTCGCCCGACGAGATTCTCCTTCTCCCGCAGACGCTCATGAGCTTCGAAGACATCGGCAACGAGCCGACCTACGTGCTCGCGGCGAAAAAGGCGTACCTGGACGTCGCCCCGATTCCGGCGCCGGTCCCGGTGTACGACCCCGAAAACGAGCCGGGCAGCCGCACGGACATCGGCGTCAAGAACGTGGCGATCGTGCCGGCGTCCGCGATCGCCGATCCGGGCTACTCCGGACGCGGCGTCGTCTCGCCGTTCTACTACGTCGCCAACCAGCGCTTCTACACGTGCACGGAGGTCGATTCGACGCCGGGCGGCGGCGCGAAACAGATCACGTACGAAATCGGGACGTCGCAGTCGGACTCGACCAACTTCAAGCACAGCACGTCTCTGACGGTCGGCGCGGAGGTCGGAGTCGAGCTCGACGGGTTTTCGGCCGGCGTGTCGACCAGCTTCACCGAGGACTTCTCGATCGAGACCCAGCATACGAGCGAGGGGTCGACATCGGTCACCGATCAAACCACGATCAACATCCCGGGTGCGCAGAACACGCAGTTCTGGCAGCGGATCGCCGAGATCCGAGTGTTCCGGACCGACACCTCCGTCGTGTCCGCGGTCGACTACGGCTTGAAGACGCTGCTCTTCACGCAGTCGCCCACATCGCCCTGAGCTGAACGGAACGCACCGCCGCAGCGTTGAAGCGGCGGCGGTGCGCATTCAGATCGGCGTGATGGGCTCGGCCGGCGGGGTCATCACCGAAGAGCAGCTGCAGCTCGCCCGGCGGATCGGGCGGCGGATCGCGGAGCGCGGCTGCGTCATCGTCACCGGCGCGTGTCCGGGGCTCCCGCACGCGGCGGTGCTCGGCGCGCACGAGGCGGGCGGGGCCAGCCTCGGCGTCTCGCCGGCGCGCTCGCGCGAAGAGCACGTCGGCGTGTTCGAGTCCCCGCTCGACCCGTACACCGCGATCGTCTTCACCGGCTCCGGACTGATGGGCCGCGAGACGCACAACATCCACAGCTCCGACCTCGTCGTCTTCGTCGGCGGGCGCAGCGGGACGCTGGGCGAGTTCGCCATCGCGTACGACGAGGGAAAGCTGATCGGCGTGCTGCGGAACTCGGGCGGGATCTCGAACGACTTCGACTACATCGCGAAGCTCGTCGAGAAGCAGACCGGCGCAATGCTCATCGAGGACGACGACCCGGAGCGGCTGGTCGACACGTGTCTGGACAGATGGGTCTCCGAGGCGCGGCCGACCAGCGTCGCGCTCGCCGCGCAAGCGGAGTACGCCGGCACAGCGGTGACGGACGGCGCTCGTGGCTGAGCTCACCTTCGTCGGTGCGGCCGGGACCGTCACCGGCAGCAAGCACCTGCTCGCGCTCAACGGAAAGCACGTCTACGTCGACTGCGGGATGTTTCAAGGGACGAAGGAGACGCAGGCGCTCAACATGGCGCCGCTCCCGGTCCCGGCGGCGCAGACCGACGCGATCGTCGTCACCCACGGGCACATCGACCACGTCGGCTACCTGCCGAAGATCGTCCACGACGGCTTTCGCGGACCGATCTATTGCACGCCCGCGACCTCGGGGCTGATCGAGATCGTCCTCGAGGACGCAGCGCATCTGCAAGAGATGATGGCGAAGCGCGGGCTGGAGCACGAGCGAGCGCGGCACATCCCGCCGTTCTACGGCGACGACGACGTGCAGGCGACGCTGAAGCTGCTGAAGACCGTCGAGCTGGAGACGGAGTTCGACGTGTGCGGCGCGACGATGCGCTACCGCAACGCGGGACACATCCTCGGCTCGGCCTTCATCGACGCGCGAATCGAAGGCCGGCGAGTGATCTTCTCCGGCGACGTCGGCCGGTACGGGCGCCCGCTGCTGTACGATCCCGAGGCGCTCGACGCGGCGGACGTGGTGCTGTGCGAGAGCACGTACGGCAACCGCAACCACCCGCCCGACGCGCTCGGCGAGCTCGAGCAGGCGCTGCTCGCCGGGATCGCGCGCGGCGGGCCGATCGTGATCCCGGCGTTCGCGGTCGAGCGCACGCAGGACATTCTGTACTCGATCGGCGCGCTGCAGAAAAAGGACCCGCAGATCGCGCGCACGCCGGTGCACGTCGACTCGCCGATGGCGATCAAGGTCGATGCGCTCTTCGCCCGCTATCCGGACGCGCACAAGCCGTTCATCGACACGCCGCAACAGCCGTTCGGCTGCAGCAACGTGACGGTGCACGTCACGACCGACGAGTCGAAGACGCTCAACGCGCTGAAGGGGCCGGCGATCATCATCGCCTCGAGCGGGATGGCCTCCGGCGGGCGGATACTCCACCACCTGCACAACCACATCCCCGATCCGACCGCGACCATCGTCTTCGTCGGCTTCCAAGGACCCGGGACGCTCGGCAACCTGATGATCAACGGCGCGAAGACGGTCAAGGTCTTCGGCGACCCGCTCGAAGTGAAGGCCGCGGTGGTCAGCCTGAGCGGCTACAGCGCGCACGCCGATCAGTCGGAACTGCTGCGCTGGCTCGGCACGCTGAAAACGACGCCGCACCTGTACGCGATCCACGGTGATCCCGTCGCGGCAACGGCGCTCGCCGCCGCGGTGCAGTTGAAGCTCGGCTTCACCGCGACCGTCGCCGAGCGCGGCACGACGGTGACGCTCTAACCGCCTAACCACACATAGCGCGCGATCAGCAGGGCGGCGACGAGGTAGAGGAGCGGGTCGACTTCTCTGCCTCGGCCGCTGAGCAGCTTGATCGCGGCGTACGAGATCACGCCGAAGCTCACGCCGTTGGCGATGGAGAACGTTAGCGGCATCGCGACGATCGTCAAGAAGACCGGGATCGACACGGCGTAGTCGTCCCACTCGACGTTGCGCAGGCCGTCGAGCATCAGCGCGCCGACGACGATCAGCGCGGGCGCCGTTGCGGCGGCGGGGATCACGGCGGCAAGCGGCCAGAGGAACGTCGCGAGCAGGAACAGCACGGCGACGGTAAGCGCGGTCAGCCCGGTGCGGCCGCCTTCGGCGATCCCGCTCGCGCTCTCGACGTACGCGGTCGTCGTGCTGGTGCCGAGCGCGGCACCGATCATCGCGGCGAGACCGTCGGAGGCGAAGGTGCGCCGGGCGCGCGGGATGTCTCCCTTCGCATCGAGGTAGCCGGCGCGGGCGGCGAGCGCGACCAGCGTTCCGGTCGCATCGAAGAAGTCGACGAAAAAGAACGTGAAGACGATTGCCGCCGCGCCCAGCGAGAGCGCGCCGCGCACGTCGAGCGCGCCGACCAAACCACTCGGCCACACCGGCAGCGCGACGACACCGTGCGCGAACCCGGCGAACGGCACCAGCGCGCCGTGCGCTCCGGGATAGAGCGGTGCGCGCGTGACGATGCCGAGCAGCGTCGCGGCGAGGATCCCGACGACGATCGCGCCGCGCACCCGCCGCACCAAGAGCGCCGAGGTCACGATGAGGCCGAACAGCGCGACCAGCACCGGCGGCGAGATCAGCGACCCGATCGTGACGAACGTCGCGGGGTTGGCGACGATCGCGCCGGCGTTCTTCAAGCCGATGAACGCCAGAAACATCCCGATCCCGGCGGTGACCGCGAACTTGAGCGGGTTCGGAATCGCGCGCACGATCGCTTGGCGCACGCCGAGCACCGAGAGCACCACGAACAGCATTCCCGAGATGAACACTGCGCCGAGCGCGGTCTGCCAGGCGATGTGCTGGCCGAGCACGACCGTGTACGCGAAGTAGGCGTTCAGCCCCATCCCCGGCGCTTGCGCGAACGGGTAGCGCGCAACGAGCGCCATCAGCAAGCTCCCGATCGCGGCGGCGAGCGCGGTGACGATCAGCAGCTTGGAGAACGCGTCGTCGATACCGGTGATCGCGCTCCCGAGGACCTGCGGGTTCACGAACAGGGCGTACGACATCGTCAAGAACGTCGTCAGCCCGGCGCGCAGCTCCCGCGGGACCGACGAGCCGGCGCGCGTGATCCCGAAGTACGCGTCCATCGCCGCCGTCCTTCGGCCTTGCGGCGGTATGGTTCCTCGGGTGAAGGTCGCGCGGAATTACGTGTTCGTGACGGTGAAGCGCCTTCGGTGCTCGTACGCGATCGTCGAGCGCAGCGTGGTGCCGGGCGGAAAGAGCAGGTCGCGCGTGCCGGCCGTCTCGAGGTCGTCGAGCTTGCGCTGATATTCTTCGACCTGCTCGATGTCGGCTTCGGGATGAAGCTCCGCCGCGGCGGCGGGATCGTGCTGCGCGCGAATGATCTCGACCTCGGCTTGGGTGCGCCGCCGCTCCAGCAGCCGGCGAACTGCGCCGACGGGCTTGACGCGCGCGTGCGTTCCGGCCGGCGCGACGATCCAGCGCGCGGCGAACCCGCCGGAGAGCAGGCCGGCGCACACGTGCGCTTCGAGCGCGTGCGGGTCGGCTTCGGCGTCGAGGTCGCGGAGCACGGCGAGCTCCAAGCACGGTCTGCCGGCGTACATCAGCTCGCCGATCTCTTCGTACGCGCAGGCGACGTTCGTCACCGCGATGTGAACTTCGAGCGCGCGGCCGTTCAGGCGTTCGTCCGACGAACGGATCACCTGCGCGACGACGTCGGCGCGCGGCGGCTCGTCGAGGAAGACCGCGTCGAACGCTTGCGCCGGCTCGGCGACCACGTCGCCCAGCTCGGCCCAGAACGGCTCGCCGTCGATGCGGCAGTGCACGAAGCGCCGGTCGCACAGGACCGCTTGCGCCATCGCGTGCGTGCGCGTCGTCTCGGCATGGTGGCGGTCGACGATCTCGACGATCTCGGCCGCGCCGCTCCTTCGCTTGTCGAACGCGAAGTAGTAGCTCTGCGGATCGTGTTCCGGCGCGCCGGGGAGCCGCTTCCGGTGCACGGCAAAAGAACCGTATTCATAGCGGCCTGGTCCGCTCAGCGCGTGCGAGGCCTCCACCGGCACGTCCCCGTCAACGGGGAACCCGCGGCGCTTCGGGCCGCGTGCGGCCCGCCCGATCGTTTCCATCTCAGCACCATCTTCTTCCGTCGGCGCCGCCGCTGGGGCGGCGCGTTTTCTTCTTTTAGGAGACCAGCGTACGAAACGACGGTGCCAGGTGTATGGCAGTCAGGTTCAGGGCCGGGTGACGATGTACGCCGCCAGGGCGATGGCCACGGCATCCTCGGCGAGCGCGGCCGGAAGGGCACCGATCCGGGCGATCGCGGCGAGCCGGGCGGCGTGCCCGCCGTACGTGCCGGCCAGCGCGCCGGCGATGCCGAGCACGGCCCCGCCCGCGGCCGAGCCGCCGTGGCCCGAGGCGATCAGCCAGCCGGCGATCGCTCCGCTCAGCGGCCGGATCACGATCGAAGGCAACCGCGTCCGCGGCGGAATTTGCGGCATCGCATCGGCCACGTACTCACCGACCGCCGCCACCGCCAGAACCCCGCCCCAGACGCCGCCACGCGCCAGCAGCAAGGCCGCGAGTGAGGTGAACGTTCGCAAGCCGGAAACGAACCCGATCGCGAACGCGAGCAACAGGATCTGCACCTCAGCCATTCCTCCGTTTGATTCAGACCGTCGCGACGACGCGGCCGACGATGCGCCCGGCCTCCAGATCGTCGAGCGCCGCGTTGACCTCGCGCATCGGGCGGGTCGTGATCGGTACCGCGTGCGTGCCGCGGGCGCCGACGATCGCGAGCAGCTCTTTCATCTCGTCCAGCGTGCCGGTGTAGGAGCCGCGCAGGCTGAGATTGCGCAGCGGCAAGAGCGCGGTCGGGAGGTCGATGCTGCCGCCGAAGAGGCCGACGACGACGATCGTCGCGCCCATCGCGGCGATGTCCAGTGCGAGCCGAACCGTGGCCGGCGATCCGACGAAATCGATCACGCCGCGCACCGGGCCGCCGAGCTCGGCGCGCAGCGCGCGCTTCGCATCGTCGCGCGCGGAAAGAAACGTGAGCGCGGCGCCCGCCTCGCGCGCGGCGGCGAGCTTCGTCTCGTCGATGTCGGCGACGGCGATGCGCGCGGGCGTCACCGCGCTCGCGATCGCGGTCGCCGCGAGACCCAGCCCGCCGGCGCCGATTATGAGGATCGTGTCGGTCGCGGTGAGCGGCGGCAGCTTCTTCAACGCGCTATAAGCGGTGAGACCGGAACACGCGCACGTCGCGGCGACGTTCGGGTCGATCGAGCCGTAGTCGAGCAAATACCGGTCGCGCGGAACCAGCACGTGGTCGGCGTAGCCGCCGGCGCGCCGCACGCCGAGGCTGACGTTCTTCGCGCAGTCGATGTCGCGGCCGGCCGCACACGCATCGCATGCACCGCAACCGATCCACGGATACACGACGACGGGCTGGCCGACCGCGACGCCGCGCGCGTCCGGGCCGAGCGCCGCAACGGTGCCGACGATCTCGTGGCCCATCGTGAACGGGAGCTGCACGCCGAGATCCTCGATCCGGCTGCTGCGGCCTTGGCCCAAATCGAACGCGCCGTGCCGGATGTGCACGTCGCTGTGACAGATGCCGCAACGCTCGACGCGCACCAGCACCTCCGCGCCTTGCGGTACCGGCGTCGCCGAATCGTGCTCCTCCAGCGGCGCACCCCAGGCGACGACCGCGTAGCTCTTCATGCCCGCAGCGTTCGTTCGCAACGCCGGAGCGCCCCGCCGTGTTCGGGCTCTCGATGCAGGTCGCGCCGAACATCCTGGCCCGGATCGGAAAGACCTCGCTCGTGCCGTTGCGCATCGTCGCGCCGGGCGGCGGTGCGCGGATCCTGCTGAAGCTCGAGAACGAGAACCCGACCGGCGCGATGAAGGACCGCATGGCGCTCGCGATGATCGAAGCCGCCGAACGCGAGGGGCGGCTCACCCCCGGCGGCCGCGTCGTGGAGTACACGGGCGGAAGCACCGGCGTCTCGCTGGCGCTCGTCTGCGCGGTGAAGGGCTACCTGCTGCGCATCGTGACCTCGGACGCGTTCGCGCGCGAGAAGCTCGATCACATGCAGCTGCTGGGCGCGGAACTCGAGATCATCCCGAGCGAAGGCGCCCGCATGACCGGACAGCTCACCCGCGACTTGATCGACGCAGCGCATCGCTACACCGCCCAGACCGGCGCGGTGTGGACCGATCAGCTCAACAACACGGCGCCGCTCGCCGCGTACCACGCGATGGCCGACGAAATCTGGACGCAAACCGGCGGGCACGTCGACGCGTTCGTGCAGGCGGTCGGAACCGCCGCGTCGCTGCGCGGCGTCGCGGAAGAGTTGCGGCGGCGAAACGATTCCGTCCGCATCGTGGCGGTCGAGCCGGCGGAGTCCCCGGTTCTTTCCGGGGGGCCGACGGGTGCGCATAAGATCGACGGGATCGGCATCGGCTTCGTCCCGCCGCTGTGGCACGACGGGATCGCCGACGCGATCGAACCGGTCTCGACCGACGATGCGCGAGCAATGGCGTTCCGGCTTGCGCGCGAGGAAGGGCTGTTCGCCGGAACCTCGACCGGCGCCAACGTCGTCGCCGCACTGCGGCTTGCCGAGAGACTCGCTCCCGGCGCGACGATCGTCACCGTCATGTGCGACACGGGGATGAAGTACCTGAGCACGTACGGCGCCGCGCTGAAGAGGTAGCGTGCGAATTGACGGTCCGTTCACAAGACGAAAAACGCGCTTGCGCGCGTTTTTCGGGATCTTGGTGGAGCTGCCGGGGAGCCGCCCCCCGGGTCCGAAAAGCCGGACCGCCGCTTTCTCCAGGCTCAGCACCGATTTTGTCTTTGGCGCGTCAGCTTCTCGGTACAGGAATCAGACGCGCCGCATCTCCGGTTGTGTTTCGGGCGCCTCTCGGAGAGGTCTCAGCGTCCCTAGCCGGACTTTGTGACCGCCTGCGGGATGGATCCGGCTACCTCCCGCGGACGGTGACTGCTAAGAGGTCTTAGGCAGCCAGAGCGTATTCGTTGTTCGCGTGTATAACGCTTGTGATCGTTTTAGGAGGGCTCACAACTCCGCCTGCTTACGTCGACCACGGATCTTCCCGTCGAGACTACTCAGCCCCGCGAGCGAGTCCATGAGGACCTGCGCCCTCTATAACACGGCGCGGGCCTCCAGGGTTCCTTCAGACACGGGTGAGACGACCGTGCCGGTCACAGCCGAGCGCTCCGCGGGGGGCGGGTCTCTTACCGGGCCCACGGCGGTCCGTCGTGCCGGATCAGCG
>JAFAKB010000069.1 GCA_019235885.1 Candidatus Eremiobacterota bacterium
GCGCGAGGTCGTGATCGTCGGCGAGAGCGCGCCGCTCGCCGGCGAGATCTCGTGGGACGAGTACGCCGAGCGCGGCGGGCGCTGCACCGACGAGACGCTCGCCGAGCGCAAAGCGCGCTGTCAGTTCGACGAACCGATCAACATCCAATACACCTCGGGGACGACCGGCTTTCCGAAAGGCGCGACGCTCTCGCACCACAACATCCTCAACAACGGCTTCTTCATCGGCGAAGGCTGCCGTTACACCGAGCGCGACCGCGTCTGCATCCCGGTTCCGTTCTACCACTGCTTCGGAATGGTGCTCGGCAACCTGGCCTGCACGACGCACGGCGCGGCGATCGTGATCCCGAACTGGACGTTCGACCCGCAGCTCACGCTGGAAGCGGTCGCGAAAGAAAAATGCACCTCGCTGTACGGGGTGCCGACGATGTTCATCGCCGAGCTGGCGCTGCCGAGCTTCAAGGAGTTCGACCTCTCGACGCTGCGCACGGGGATCATGGCCGGCTCACCGTGCCCGGTCGAAGTCATGAAGCGCGTGCAGAGCGAGATGCACATGCCCGAAGTGACGATCTGCTACGGCATGACCGAGACCTCGCCGGTCTCGACGCAGACGATGACCGACGACCCGCTCGAGAAGCGCACGGCGACGGTCGGCCGCGTCCACCCGCACATCGAGGTGAAGATCGTCGACGCCGAAGGACGCATCCTCGAGCGCAACGTCCCCGGCGAGCTGTGCACGCGCGGCTACAGCGTGATGCTCGGCTACTGGGAGAACCCCGAGGCGACCGCCGGCGCGATCGATTCCGCACGCTACATGCACACCGGCGACATTGCGACGATGGACGACGACGGCTACGTCAACATCAGCGGCCGGATCAAGGACATGGTGATCCGCGGCGGCGAGAACGTCTACCCGCGCGAGATCGAAGAGTTCTTGTACACGCACCCCGCGATCAAGGACGTGCAGGTGATCGGCGTCCCCGACGAGCGCTACGGCGAGGAACTGTGCGCCTGGGTCGTGCTGAACGACGGCGCACGGCTCACCGCCGACGACGTGCGCGAGTTCTGCAAGGGCCAGATCGCCCACTACAAGATCCCGCGCTACGTCATGTTCGTCGACGGCTGGCCGATGACGGTCAGCGGCAAGGTTCAGAAGTACAAGATGCGCGAGGAGTCAATCGCGAAGCTCGGCCTCGAGAACGCGGCCAACATCGTCACCGCGTAGCGCCGGCCGGCGTCAGCCGTTTCCGGCCTCGCTTCCGCCGCCGCCGCTGGCGCTCGCTTTGCGCCGGCCGCGGCGCGGCTTGGCGACCTTCGCCGTCACCGACTCGACGACGGCCGCGCCGCTCTCGAGCAGCTGTCCGGCTTGTTCGAGGACCGTCCCGGCTTTGCGCGCCCCGCGCGTCGCCGTCTTCACGGTCTGCGCGGCAGTTTTCGCGATCCCGCCCGCGGCTTTGCGCGCTCGGCCGGCGGCCTTCGTCGTCGCGCCGGCGGCCTTTTCCACGCCCTCGGTCGCGTACGAGACGGGGCTCTTCTTCCGCGAGGTGCTCTTGCGCGCGGTACTCTTCTTCGCGCCGCCCCGCTTCGCGCCGCCCTTCTTTGCACGGCCCTTCTTCTCGCCGCCCCGCTTTGCGCCGCCCTTCTTCGCGCCGCCCTTCTTCGATGAGCCCTTTTTCGCGCCGCCTCGCGTTGCGCCGCCCTTTTTCGCCGCACCCTTGCGCGACCCCGCGGCCTTCTTGCGGCCGCCTTTTGCTGCTGCCATAACGACGAATCCCTTCCGCTCGAAGCGATGGAACGTTGGTCGTACACTTCCCATCGTGCGGCGCAAGCAAACGAAAAGCCCGCCGCAACCTGGGTCGCGGCGGGCCTTCCTATGGCGCCACGCGTTCGACGCGTGAGCCTCGGCGTTACGCCGAAGCCTTTAGTGCGGCTTTCTCCGCACCCCGCTGATCGTTCCGGACGTGGTGGTCACGGTGACGTTCACGCCGACCGAGCCGCCGTGGTTGTCGCTTACGACGATGGTGCACGACCCCGCGGCGACCGCGGTGACCGTGAACGTCGCGCTGGGTCCGGTCCCGGATGCGGGAGAGAACGTCGCGATCCCGCCGCAGTTGCCGCTGCTGGCGTTGAGCGGACCGGTGTAGTTGTTCTCGGTGACCGTGAACTGCGCCGACGAGCCCGCGACCGTCAGCGAGATCGAGACCGCGCTCCCGCCGATGGGGGCCGGAACCGGCGTCGGCGTCGGAGTCGGCGTCGGCGTCGGCGTCGGTGTCGGCGTGGGAGTCGGTGTCGGGGTGGGCGTCGGCGTCGGGGCGGCCGGAGTCGGCGTCGGCGTCGGCACTGCCGTGCCGGTGTTGAACGGCGGCGGGTTCGTGCTGCTCCCGCCGCAGCCGACGACGAGCGCGGCCGCTGCGACCATCAGCGCCGTCGCGAGCACGCTGCGATCGCGCACGTGTCTATCTCTGTTCGCGCGCATCTCAGTACACCAGCTTTCCGATGCGGCCCGGCGTCGCCGGGGCCGAGCCCGGCTCGCAGAACCAGATGGAGCCGTCCGGAGCGGTGGCGATCCCCTGGAGCGCGAGGCCGCTCACCGGTGACGGGAAGTCGATCACCGTCCCGGTGGTGGTGATGCGGCCGATCTTGTCGACGATTGAAAGCGGCTGACCCTGCTCGGTGAACCACAGCGCCCCGTCCTGCCCGACCGTGATCGACCAGGGCGCGCCTTGCTGCGTCGGCACCTGGAACTCGCCGGTGACCGAGAACGAGTTCGGAGAGAGCCGGCCGATGTTGCCGCGGCCGTTCTCGGTGAACCAGAGGTTGCCGTCGGGCCCGCGGACGATGTCAAACGGGGCGCTGGTGGCGGTCAGCGAGATCTCGCTCTGCGATGTGAACAGGTCGTGGACGCGGCCGATCTTGTCCACGTTCTGCTCGGTGTAGTACAGGTTGCCGTCCGGCGCCGTCGCGATGCCGAACGGCCCGGCGCTCGCGGTCGGGACGCTCGTCTCACCGGCTTGCGAGCCGTTGTAGCTGACGAACCCGACGCGGGAGCTGCCGTGGGCGACGTACCAGATGTTGCCGTCGCCGCGGTCGACGAGCCCAAACGGCTGATCTGCCGGCGGCGGCGCGAAGAGCGTACTGAACTCGGTAATCGTCCCGGTCGTCGTGATTTTCGCAATTTTATTTGCGGTTGCACCCGACTCCGTGAACCACAGGTTGCCGTCGCTCGCGCCGATGATGTGCGGGCCTTGACCCTGCGTATCGAAAGCGTTCGGGGTCGGCACCGGGAACTCGGTGACCACGCCGGCCGGCGTGATCCGCGCGACCGCGTTGCCGGGCTGCTCGGTGAACCACATGTTCCCGTCGCTGCCGGCCGCGATGTAGCGCGGCTTGTTCGCCGCCGTCGGGATCGAGAACTGGTAGATCGTCGGTTTCGGCGTGAACGCCGCCGAGACGGCGGCGATGCCCGTGCCGCTCGCGACGACCGTTGCCGTCGGGCCGGCGGGCAGACCGCTGTTCAGCGTCCCGCCGTTGTAGGTCAACGTCGCGGTGGTCGCCGAGTTGGGCAGGTTGTTCGTGGACAGCGACAGCGTTCCGCTGTTCGTCGAGTCGCTGACCGCGAGATGGATCGGAACGCTGTAGTCGCCCGGTCCGACGATCGTGTTGCCGTCGGCGTCGCGCGCCGCGACGTTGACGTTGACGGTCGCCGGCACGCCGGCGTTCGGCGCGGCGTTGCTGAGCGAGATCGTCACCGACGCGACGACGCCGTTCAGCACGGCGTTGACAGTATTCGCGGCGCCGCTGACGATCGGTTGCGTCACCGAGGCGCGGCTCAGGACGTTGCCCTGTCCGTTCTGGTCGTCGTAGGTCTGGAAGACGAACGTGTCGGTCCCGATCGGCGCGTCGATCGTGATCGTCGTGGCGGGAGCGTTCAAGTACTGCGGCGTGCCGCCGTTCACGGAGACGGAGACGCTGCGCGCGGTCGGGGGAACGTATCTGGGACTCCGCACCGACGAGGTCACGGTACCGGTGTTCCAGTGCATCGTAAACGTCACGCTCGCCATCGTGCTGTGCGACGGAGCGACGTTGGCCGGAGGCGTTGCCGAGGAGCCGCTGCCGCCGGAGCAGCCGGCGGCGAGAACGGCGATCGCGCATGCGCCGAGCAGGCGCGTTCGGAAACGCGAAACGCGAAGATGACTCAAGGCCGCAAGGCCCATACGCATATCTCCTCTGTCGGAGGGCTCGGGAACCGTAAGGATCGTGCGCTGCACCCGGTTCGCGCGGCGAGCGGCCTCGTCTGTGGGGACGACCGTGTCGTCCGCTCGGACGTGAGAGGTTGGGAACGGACGCGCCGTTTCCTTGCTCGGTAGGGGCGCGAACGGGCACTTTGTAGATTGGCGAACGGCCGCTTTACCTACCGACCCGACCAAAACCGCAGGAGTCGCCGGTTCCGGCGCGCGAGTATCCGCGGTTCTCACTTCTTCCGGGCCAGGGGACCGACTCGATGGCGAAAACGACGGCCGCGCGGGGGCGCGAGCTCGACCGCGCCGGTCTGAGCGACGAGCAGCTCGTCGCGATGCTTCGCAACATGCTGCTGCAGCGCCAGCTCGACAACCGCGGCTTTCAATTGAACCGGCAGGGGAAGATCCCGTTCGCGCTCGGCTCCGAGGGCCACGAGGGGGTTCAGGCCGGCGCCGCGATGGCGTTCAAGCGCGGCGCCGACGTGCTGGTGCCGTACTACCGCGACCTCGGGCTCGCGCTCGGAGTGGGGATGACGCCGTTCGAGATCCTCTCCTCGCTCTTCGCGCGCGAGACCGACCGCTCGATGGGCCGCCAGTTTCCGAACCACTACACGAACCACGATCTCGGCGTGCTCTCCATCTCCTCGATCATCGCGGGCCACTGCACGCACGCGGTCGGTGTCGCCGCTGCCTTCAAGTACCGCGGCGAGAGCGGGCGCGCGGTGCTGTGCTCGAACGGTGAAGGCGCGACCTCGCAGGGCGAGTGGCATGAGTCGGTCAACTTCGCCGCCGTCCACGCGCTGCCGATCGTGTTCCTGGTGCAGAACAACGAGTGGGCGATCTCGACGCCGCAAGAGATGCAGATGAAGGTCGCCAACGTCGCCGACAAGGCGCCGGGCTACGGTTTGCCGGGCGTCGTGTGCGACGGCTTCAGCCCGGTCGCGACGTTCCAGGCGATGCACGACGCGCTCGAGCGCGCGCGCGGCGGCGGCGGGCCCACGATCGTCGAGGCGAAGTGCTACCGTTTCCTCTCGCACTCGACCGACGACGACGACCGGACCTACCGCTCGCGCGAAGTCATCGAAGAGCGCCGCAAGATGGACCCCGTCCCGCGCTACGAGCAGCTGCTGATCGAGGCCGGCGTGATCGACGAACCGCGCGCGAAGCAGCTCAAAGCCGACGTGCTGCGCGAGACGAACGAGGCCACCGACTCGGCCGAAGCGCAGCGGTACCCGACCGCCGAGAGCCTCTACACCAACGTCGTCGCGGGGGACTACCGCCCGTGGCAGGAGTTCGAAGCACGATGACCGCGACGGCGCAGCAGACCGGCGTGACGATGACCAACGTGGAAGCGGTGCGCACGACGCTGCACGACGCGCTGGCGCGCGACGAGCGCGTGCTGATCATGGGCGAGGACGTCGGCGCGCGCGGCAACGTCTTCCTCATCACCAAAGGCTTCCTCGAAGAGTTCGGGGCGGAGCGGGTCGTCGACACCCCGCTGGCCGAGGCGTCGATCGTCGGGGTCGCGATCGGGATGGCGATGGAAGGTCTGCGGCCGATCGCGGAGATCCAGTTCGCCGACTTCATCTATCCGGCGTTCAACCAGATCGTCGGCGAGGCGGCGAAGACGCGCTATCGCAGCAACGGCGACTACACCTGTCCGCTGGTGATCCGCACGCCGTACGGCGGCGGCGTGCGCGGCGCGCTCTCGCACTCGGTCTCGATCGAAGCGCTGTTCTACCACGTTCCGGGGCTCACGATCCTCGCGCCGTCGACGCCCGCCGACATCAAAGGCTTGCTCAACGCGGCGATCGAGTGCCCCGACCCGGTGCTCTTCCTCGAGCACAAGAAGACGTACCGCAGCGTGAAGGGCGAAGTCCCGAGCGGCTACTACACGATCCCGATCGGCAAAGCCGACGTGAAGAAAGCCGGCACGCAGCTCACCGTCGTCTCGTACGGCTATAACCTGCACCAGGCGCTCGAGGCGGCGAACCGGCTCGAAGGCGAAGGCGTCTCGGTGGAAGTGATCGACCTGCGCTCGATTCGGCCGATGGACAAAGGTGCGATCCTGGCGTCCGTGCGCAAGACGCGCAAGCTGCTCATCATCCACGAAGACAACAAGTTCGGCGGGATCGGCGCGGAGATCAGCGCGATGGTCGCCGAAGAGGCGCTCTTCGAATTGGACGCGCCGATCCGCCGGCTGGCCGGGCCCGACGTTCCCGCGATGGGCTATGCGCAGCCTCTCGAAGAAGAGTTCATGACCTCGACCGACGAGATGGTCGAGGCGATGCGCGAGCTGGCGAAATTCTAGCAATGCCCACGACGATTACGATGCCGCAGCTGGGCGAGACGGTCACCGAAGGGACCGTCGCGCAGTGGCTCAAGAAACCCGGCGACGCGGTCGAGAAGTACGAAGCGTTCGTCGAGGTCTCGACCGACAAGGTGAACGCCGAAGTTCCCTCGCCGGTCACCGGCGTGATTCGCGAGTTGATCGTCAAGGAAGGCGAGACGGTTCCGACCGGCGCGCCGATCGCGATCATCGACGACGTGGCAGCCGGCGCGGCGACGCCCGAACCGACCGGAAGCGGCTCACCGTCCGAGCAAGTCGCGGCCGCCGCCGGCGACCGCAACGCCGAGGCGAACCATCAGGCCAGCGACGAGCCCGTGCCGGGCGGCAACGTCGGCTTGAGCGGCCCCACGTACAGCGCGCCGGCGCCGTCGAACGCCGCCTCGGGGAACGGCGCGTCGAGCGGCGTCGCACCGGGCGGCGTGCGCGTCTCGCCGGCGGTCCGCCGGCTTGCGCGCGAGCACCGCATCGATCTCGCGCGCGTGCGCGGCACCGGCGCGAACGGCCGCATCACCGCGAACGACGTCCTCGAAGCGGCGAAAGCCGGCCCGAGCGCTGCCGTCGCCGCAATGATCACGACCGCCAAGGAAGAGCCGCATCCGATACCGGCTCCGCCGCCGCCGACACCGCCGCCGACGACGTCCGCCCCGCCGACGCCGACGACGACGCCCCCACCGCCGCCGCCAACGCCGACGCCGCAGGAGCGCGCGAAGCCGTCGTACGCCGGCGCGCGGCCGGGCGAGCTGATCCCGCTCACGCAGGCGCGCAAGATCATCGCGCAGCGCATGGTCGACTCGAAGCACACCGCGCCGCACGCGTGGACGATGACCGAAGTCGACGTCACCAACGTGTGGAAGTGGCGCGTGCGCGAGAAGGATGCGTTCGAGAAAGCGTACGGCGTGAAGCTGACGCTGCTGCCGTTCTTCATCCGCGCCGCGGTCGAGTCGCTCGCTGCGTTCCCGCTGATGAACGCGTCGTTTACCGACGAAGGGATTCGCGTCCACCGCGACGTCAACGTCGGGCTGGCGATCGCGGCGGGCGGCAACCTGATCGTGCCGGTGATCCGCCACGCCGACCAGCTTTCGGTCAAAGGGCTGGCGCTCGCCGCAGGCGAGCTGATCGACAAGGCGCGGCGCGGCAAGCTCGGCGCCGACGATCTGGCCGGCGGAACGTTCACCGTCAACAACACCGGCGCCAACGGCTCGATCCTGAGCGCGCCGATCCTGGTGCCGGGTCAGACGGGGATCGTCACCACCGAAGCGGTGGTGAAGCGCCCGGTCGTGCGCGACGACGACTCGATCGCGATCCGCTCGATGATGAACGTCTGCCTGTCGCTCGACCACCGCGTCGTCGACGGCGCGGTCGCCAGCGGCTTCCTGAGCGATCTCAAGAAGCGGCTCGAGGCGATGGGACCCACGGGATCGCTATGACGGGTTCGGCCTCCGGCCGAACCCGGCAGGCCCGGTGTGTAGGACTCGTTCTCACGGCGCTGCTGGCCGGCGCCGTTCCCGCGCTCGCGGCGGCCGACGAGGAGCCGGGCGGGCTCGTCTCCTCGAGCTTCTCGCTGGCGCGGGTGCGCGCGCTGTACGAGCGCGCGCACGCGCGGGAGCACACGCGCGCGGTGACGGTGCAAGAGGACTGGCGCCTGTTCCAAGACGGCACGGTCGGCTCGTACAAGGTGAACCGGCTCGGCCGGGACGTGCGCGAGACGACGCAGCTCGGCCCGCTCGCGTACGAGCGCGGCGTTCTGCGCGGCGTGCACTGGGAGCAGAACCGCAACGGCATCACCTTCACCTATCCGGGCGTGCACGAGCAGCACGACGCCTTGAGCGAGCACGCCTTTCGCGATCCGAACGACGAGCGCTACGTGCGCCTGATCGGCGACTCGCCGGCGCTGAACGCAGCCGTCGTCGAGGTGAACCCGCCGAACGGCCGGCACGAGTGGCTCTTCGTCGACAAGCGCAGCGGCAACCTGATTCGGCGCGAGTACGTCGAGCGGCGGCGCCGCTACACGACGACGTACGACGACTACCGGCTGGTGGAGGGCGTCCCCGAGCCCTCGCGCGTGCGGACCGTCGACTCGCTCGGAAACGAGCGCGAGCAGATCCTGGTCTCGCGCCAGCTCGACACGACCCCGGACCTCAAGGACGTCGAGATCCCGCCCTCGCGGCGCGTCGTCGAGTTTCCCGAAAAGCAGACGGCGGTGCGGCTTCCGGTGCGGTTCGTCAACGGGCTGCCGGTCGTGCGCGTGATCGTCGGGCGCGGCGCGTACGACTTCTTGCTCGATTCCGGCGCCGCCGGGATCGTGGTCGACCCGTCGGTCGTGCAGCAGCAGAATTTGGAAACCTACGGCCGCCGCGTCGGCGCGACGCTGGGGAGCTTCCCCGAGACGACGGCGATCGTCCCGCAGATGACGATCGGCGGACTGCGCATGCGCAACCTCGTCACGCGCGTGGTGACGATTCCGTTTCACCTCGACAGCCGCACGCACGTCGCCGGCCTGCTCGGCTTCGACTTCTTCGCCGACGCGGTGGTGCACCTCAACATCGGCAAGAACCTCGCCGAAGCGATCGCCCCCGAACGTTTCCGCCAGCCGCCCGACGCGAGCACCGTCGGCGTGGCGCTCGACGACAAGACGCCGGCGGTCTACGCGCGCGCCGGGACCGCGAACGGCCGCGTCGTGCTCGACACCGGCGCGAACCGGACCGTCTTCGAGACCGCGTTCGCCGACCGGGGCGACTTCAGCCCGGAGCGCGTCGCGAGCAGCACGCTGCACGTGCGCGGGATGGGCGGCTTCGCAAGTGCCGAGCCGACCCGCGTGCCGGCGTTCGAGCTGGGCGGGATCTGGACGCGCGAAGCGATGGCCGACGTCTCGAACGCCGACCTCGGCACCGAGGACCTCGACGGCATCGTCGGCACCGACCTTCTGCGCACGTACGAGATGTGGTTCGACTACCGCACCACCGCCGTCTACATCCGCAAAGCGAAGCGCTGAACCGTGTCAGCGCGCGGTTGCGTCAGTGGCGCGGGCCGCGGCGGCGGTCTTCGCGCGCGTCGAGCAGGACCGAGGTGATGAACGCCGTCTTCCCTTCGGTGTAGGAGTCGCGGTCGTCGCGGTAGTGCTGCGCGAGCTCGCGTTTGAGCGCGCCGTACTCTGCGGCGAGGTTTGGATCGGCGCGCAATGCGTCGCGCAGGATCAAGTGCGCTTGCAGCGGCGCGGCGCCGGCGGCGCAGACGTAGAGATGGTGTCGCGGCAGATCGGACGGCGGCATGCGAAACGCTTCCCGGCCGACGATCCCGAGGTCGCCGAGGTGCGCGTAGCCGAGCGCGCCAAGTTGTCGCACGACATCGGGCAGCTCGTCGGCGTGGCGGATCACCACGTCGATGTCCACGATCGGTTTGGCATCGCAGCCGGGGACGGCGGTGCTGCCGACGTGCTCGATCCCGACCGCGAGATCGCCGAGCGCCGCGGCGAGCCTCTCGCGCAGCAGCTCGAACGCCGCCGGCCAGGCGGGATCGTACGGCACGACGACGACCGGTTCGGCGCGCTGCTCCGGCGAGATCGGGTCGACGCGCAGGTCCTTCATCGCAGTCCCAAGATGGTGGCGAGGTTCGCGCGCGCGTCGAGTGCCGGCTCGAGCGCGCCGCTCGCGGAGGTGAGCAACGTCGTCACGCCGGGGCCGTGGCCGGCCATGTGCGAGGCGCCGTGCGAGACGACCGCGACCGTCACGGCGCCTTGGCGGTAGATGCGGCCGAACGAGTTGTCCGCGTCTTCGATCGCGACCAGATCGCCGAGCCGCAGCTCGTTCAAGCCGTACTCGCGCACGGTCGCTTCGTCGAAGCACTGAATGTCGTAGTCGCCGCGCACGACCGTTTGCCGCCCGAGCCCCGAGCCCATCACGCGCGCGGGGACGCGCCGCGCGACCGGGACGCGCAGCCGCGCGCCGGCGCGCTCGACGCCGAGCTTCTCGAACAGGTCGGGATCGCAGTTGAACGCCTTCACGTCGCCGGTGTCTTCGATCTCCAAGCCGACGCCGACCGCGCACACGCTGATCGAATCGCCGATCGCCATGCGCTCCATCACGTCCGGCGCAAAGTCGATCATCACGTGCTCGATTCCGCCGTGCTTGCCGGTCACCACGCCGCGCTCGCCCTTCGCCTCGCCGCCGGCGACGGTCGCCACGTTGCCCACGCACGCCAGCGCGCAGAACGCCGTGTTGACCTTGTCGTCGGGGTGGCGCACGCTGACGGCCGGCTCGACGTGGTCGCCCTCGAACGCGAACGCCGAGTCGCCGACGCGCGCGTTCAGCGTGATGCCGCCGACGCTGGGAAGAATCCGCGGGACGCCGTCGGCGCCGACGTCGTAGAGACCCGGTGCGAGGAGCGGCGGTGCGACCTGCGCGCTCAGGACTTGGACGACGAGTCGGGAGCGGTTCGTCCTCACGGCGAACCCCGTGGGCCGTGCAAATCCGCAAGTCCTTCACGTTCGAGGCAGCGCACGTGCTTCCGCACCACCCCGGCAAGTGCTCGCGGCTGCACGGGCACTCGTACCGGCTCGACGTCGCACTTGAGGGACCGCTTCAGGACAGCGGTCCGGCGACCGGCATGGTCGAGGACTTCGACGTGATCTCGCGGGTCGTCAAGAAGGCGGTCGTCAGCCGGCTCGACCACTGCTCGCTCAACGAGCTGATCGACAACCCCACGGCCGAGCGAATCCTCGCCTGGGTGTGGGGGCGGCTCGCGGACGAGCTCCCCGGCCTTGCCGAGCTGACCTTGTGGGAGACTTCGACGGCCTGCGCCGTTCTCAGGAAGGGTGACCCTCTCAGCCAGGCGCGAATCGGGTAAGCGTGGGGAGGGCCCCAGAAACCACCGACAGGAGCACTCATTCCATGATTCGCAGCCTTCCGACCCTGCTCGCCGCCGCCGCGCTGGCCCTCGTGCCGCTCGCGGCCTCGGCCGACGTCTCCCCCGGCACCAACCTCGTCGGGACGATGTCGACGAGCATTGACTCGAAGAGCGCCGTCGTCGGCCAGCAGGTCGTCATCACGAACGTGCACTCGCTCGACAACAACATCACCGGCGCCACCATGTACGGCCACGTCTGCGACGTGCAGTCGGCCGGTCAAGGGCGGCCGGGCCGGCTTCAGGTCTGCCTCGACAAGCTGAACACGCGCTCGGGGAACACCTACGCGCTGGACGGGCGCGTCGTCGGCGCGCAGGTCAACACCAAGACCAACGCCGTGAACGAAGCCGGCGGCGCGGTCGCCGGGATGATCGTCGGTAACATCATCGGCAAGAAGCTCGGCACGAACATGGGCGGGCTGCTCGGCGCGGCTGGCGGCTATCTCTACGCCAAGAACGCGAAGCAGAACGTGACGATCCCGGCGAACTCGACCGTCACCGTGCAGGTTCTTACGGCGCGCCGTCAGGCCACCTACAAGCGCTAGTGGGTCACCTGCGGTAACGAGAGCGTTGCTTCAGCTGGCTGAGATCTTCTACAGCGTCCAAGGCGAGGGGACGTGGACCGGGACACCCGCGGTCTTCGTCCGCCTCGCCGGCTGCAATCTCAGCTGCTCGTTCTGCGACACCGACTACTCGCTGAAGTTCTTCGCGTCGGTCGAGGACGTCGTCGCGCGCGTGCGCGCCGAAGGCGGCGCGTGCCCGACGGTCATCCTCACCGGTGGCGAGCCGCTCGCGCAGCGTGAGTCGCGCGCGCTGATCGAGGCGCTGCGCGGCGACGGCCGGCGCGTTCATATCGAGTCGAACGGGACGCTGCCGACCGAGCTGGCCGACGACGTCTGGCTGACCGTCTCGCCGAAGGAGCGGCTCGCGCCGGCGATGGCGCGGCGGGCGAACGAGGCGAAGCTCATCGTCGACGGGCGCGTCCCCGAGGAGTGGATCGGCGCGTTCCCGGCGAGCACGCCGATGTTTCTGCAGCCGGAAGGCAACAAGCCCGCCAACGTCGCACTCGCGGTCGAAGCGGCGAAGCGCGATCCGCAGCGGCTGCGGCTCTCGCTGCAGACGCACAAGCTCATCGGCGTGAGGTAAGCATGACGTCCGGCGCACGGTTGTTCCAAGAGTACGGGGCGTATCACCGCGACCGCCGGAATCTGATCTGCCACGAGATCGGCATCCCGTTGATCGTCCTCGCGATCATCGCCCTGCTCCGTTTGATCCCGGGCCGCATTCCGTTCATCGACGCCGGCGTCGCCGGCGTGCTTGTTTTTGCCCTGATTCTCTACTACATCATCGCTTTTCAATCGCTCGGTGGGCGTCTGTCGCCGACGCGCGCCGCGCCGTTTTGGCCAAGCTACATTGCATCGATCGGCCTGCTCGCGCTGTACTGGATCGCCGGATTCGTGTCGTGGCCTTTGGCGGTCGGCCTTTTCATCGTCGGCTGGGTCTTTCAGTTCGTCGGCCACTACTACGAAGGGAAGTCGCCGGCGTTTCTGACGAACCTGCTGCATCTGCTCGTCGGCCCACTGTGGGTCGCGAGCCATCTGGTACCGCGATCGGCATCCTCGTCGTCTGCGCCGTAGCGCAGGAGTTGACCGGACTCGCCCCGCGTGACGACGTCGACGTGATCGCCGCCGGCGTCGGCCCGGTCGAAGCGGCGCTCGGCACCGCGCGCGCGCTGGCGACGAAGCGGTACGACGCCGTGATCAACGCCGGGATCGCGGGCGGCTTTCGCGAGCGCTGCACGGTCGGCGACGCGGTCGTCTGTGCGCGCGACGACTACGCCGAGCTCGGGCTGGAAGACGGCACGGCGTTTCCGCTCCCCGGCGGGATCGCGCTGCAGCGCAGCGCCGAAGCGCACGCTTCGCTGCTCGAGCCGTTTCTCGCGGGACTGATCCCGGTGATCGTCGGGCGCGGGGTGACGTCGGCGATCGTGACCAGCACGACGGCGCGTGCGCTGGTGCTGGCGCACCGCTTCCGCGCCGACGTCGAGTCGATGGAGGGCTTCGCGGTGCTGCGCGCGGCGGCGCTGGCCGGCGTCCCGGCGGTGGAGATTCGCGGCGTCTCGAACCTGGTCGGCGACCGCGCGTCGAACGAGTGGAACTTTCGCGCCGGCGCCGAGGCGGCGGTCGCGACGACCGACGCCTTGTTGAACGTTCTGCTGACGGTATGACGCACACGACGTACTCGCTCGCGTACTCGCCCTGTCCGAACGACACGTACATCTTCGCCGCGCTGGCGAACGGCTTGCTCGACGGCGCGCCGGCGGTGAACGTCGTGCTCGACGACGTCGAGGCGCTCAACCGCGCTGCGCGCGAAGGGCGCTTCGAGCTGACGAAAGCGAGCTACGGCGCGATCCCGTATCTGCTCGACCGGTACCGCATCCTGCGCGCCGGTGGCGCGCTGGGGCGCGGCTGCGGCCCGCTCGTCGTCGCGCGCCCGACGACCGACGCGAAGGCGCCGCTGCTGACCGACTTCGCCGCGGACGCGACCTTCGCGATCCCCGGCCGCATGACGACGGCGTACGTGCTGCTGCGCTTGGCACTCGGGCGTGAGCCGCACGTGCGCGAGATGCGTTTCGACCAAATCGTCGAGGCGGTCGCGAACGAAGAGGTCGCGGCCGGGCTGATCATCCACGAGTCGCGCTTCACCTACGAAATGGCGGGGCTCGTCGAGGTGATCGATTTGGGCGACTGGTGGGAACACGAGACCGGCAAGGCGATCCCGCTCGGTGCGATCATGGTCCGGCGTGACGTCTCCGACGCGGACGCGCGCGCGCTCGGCGAGGCGATTCGGCGCAGCTTGGCGTTCGCGCGCGAGCGCGAGCCGGAGATCATCGGCTACGTGCGCGAGCACGCCTTCGAGATGGACGACGAGGTGATGCGCAAGCACATCGGGCTGTACGTGAACGAGTTCAGCGACGACGTCGGCGACGAAGGAATCGCCGCAGTCGAGGAGCTGTTCACGCGCGCCGCGCAAGCCGGCCTCATCCCGCCGACGACGCGCCCGGAGTTCGTCTGATCGTGAACCGCAAGGTTTTTGTTGCGGCCGGCGCCGCCGCGCTGGCCTTCCCGCGCGCCGCGCGCGCGACCGAACCGGCGATCCGCCCGCCCGCGCCGCTGCGCGAAGCGCCCGTGGTGACGCTCGGCGACGACGTCTTCGTGCGCGACGCGTGGCGCGATTTGCGTGGGCGCACGATTGGGATCGTGACCAATCCCAGCGGCGTGCTCTCGACCGGCGAGTCGGTGGTCGACGCGGTGCACCGCAACGGCCAGATCGCAGTGAAAGCGCTGTTCGGGCCCGAGCACGGCATTCGCGGCGTGGTGGGAGCGGGCGAGACCGTCGGCTCGTCGACCGACGAGAAGACCGGCTTGCCGGTCTACAGCCTGTACGGCGCGACGCGCCACCCGACGGCGGCGATGCTCGATGGGATCGACGTGCTCGTGTTCGACATTCAGGACGTCGGCGCGCGGCCGTACACCTACGTCTCGACGATGGCGTACGTGATGGAGTCGGCCGCGCATTACGGCAAGGAAGTGTGGGTCCTCGACCGGCCCAACCCGGTCGGCGGCATGCTGCTCGACGGCCCGGTGCTGAATCCGAAGTTCAAGTCGTTCATCGGGCTCTATCCGATCCCGGAACGGCACGGCATGACGGTCGGCGAGCTGGCGCGGCTGTTCAACGAGCAATTCGGAATCGGCTGCAAGCTGCGCGTGATCCCGATGCAAGGCTGGAAGCGCGAGATGGTCTGGGCCGACACGGGGCTGAAGTGGGTCCCGACCTCGCCGAACATGCCGTACGCGCGCACGACGCTGGTCTATCTCGCCACCGGCTTGGTCGACGAAGCCGGCGTGAACAACGGCGTCGGCACCGACAAGCCGTTCGAGTACGCCGGCGGCTACGGCTACGATCCCGCCGCCTTCCGCGACGCCCTTACCGCGCGCAAAATCCCCGGCGTGGAGTTCGAGCCCGCCGACTGGGTCCCGGCACGCGGCTTCTGGAAAGACAAAACGCTGCGCGGCGTCTCGATCAATGTCACCGATCCGCGCGTGTTTCCCAGCGTACGAACCGCCGTAGAATTCCTCGCCGCCGCTCGAGCGCAAGGCAAATACCACGTCGCCCACGAGCAAATCATGGACCGCGACTGGGGCACCGACACCGTCCGCCTCGCCCTGAACGACGGCACGTCACCCGACACCATCGTCGCATCCTGGCAGCCCGGCCTGCGCGCGTTCAGAACGCTGCGCGCGAAGTACCTGCTGTATTGAGCCGCAGAGCGTCGGCGAGCGTACTGAGCTGGGGGCACGAATCTAACTTGCAGCAGAGTAGATTTCTACAATCCCTGACGCTCGCGTCACCAACGCACCTTTGGAGAAAACGGTCCGTTCGCAATACACTCGTTCACGCGGGAATGGTGATCAAGCCACGGGACAATGGTAGGCGCTACCTGACGGACGACCCATAGTATCGAGGCATATTGCTCGCGAAGATCGTAAGAAAAGATCGGCTCGTGGTGCGCTACCCGATTGCGAAATTTGAGCAGCTGATCTATTCGCCCCGCCACAGCGCTTCGCTTGACGTGCGGCCGAAAAGCCCGCGACAGCGCCGGCCTCCATAACGTGTGAACGTAGCTTCCACCTGGCCCAGGCCTTAAGAGGTTCGCCCAGAAGCCGAATGACAACTCTGCGATCACTCTTGGCCGAATAATGGCCTTGCTACGTGTTGCGATCTTGTTCTTTTTATCCTGAACGCGCGAAGCAAAAGCCGGGTCGATTGCTAAGAACGCCGGGTCGTCATACCACGGAGCTGTGAACGCACGGGCTAGCTCGTGATCGAGACCATTTCGCAGCACGACTTCCATGACGCCGATCGGCCCGAAAAACGACGCCGCCGTTGCAGCGTTCCAACAATACAAATCGATTGCGCGCTCCAGATCGCCACCGACAGCCTGACGATATACCGCCAGACGGTCGACGCTTATCGTCGCCTCAATGTCCGCTCGCAATTGATTAGAGGAAACGAAGAACACGACACCAACTACTTGACAAGACGAAGGCTCGTCCGTAAAATCCCTATGTGTGCCCCTGGAGCCACTGCCGAAAGGTACGCGTCAGGGGCCTATATTTTTATAGACGCCTACTCGAAAGCTCGCCGGCGTTCCTCATGCGACGGCCCAAGTGCGTCGTAACTTGGACGTTTTGGCATAGTTCACGCCAGCTATTCGCGGCAGCCCGGCCTGCACGCGTTCAGGGCGCTGCGTTCGAGATGCCTTCTGTACCGAGCGCGGGCGCCGCCGGCCGCTTCCGCAGCACGATGATCGTGGTCAGCACGACGTCGATGAGGAGTACGATCGCGCCGAGCGGCATTGATGTGTCGCGCAAGTCTCCAGCCGAGCGGGACGGCGGATACTCGTTGAACTCACCGGTTCTGACGAGCTGCGCGTTGTGCGGGGACAGCGCGGCTGGAGCAAACGTAGCGAAGGCAAATGCCGCCGTAGCGGAGATCAGGAGCGCCGTCGTTCGGGTCGCCTGACGAATCCGCTCGCGGCCTGCACCGAGCGCCGCCAGCGCGCTGGTCAGCACGAACGCCCCGATCACCGCGGCCGCATAGAGCGCGCCGCCCCCGAATCCCTCGAGCGGCGCGCGCCCCCCCATTCCGCTCTCCGCGAAGCTCAGCGCCGTCGGCATCAAATAGTCGAGCGCCTCGTACGCGACGACGAACTTCAGCCCGACGCCGAGCGCGAGCGCGAGCACGAGTGCGACGAGCCGCATCATTCCCCCCGCATGTGGGCGCGTTCGCGGAGCTGGCGGATTTGCCAGACGTGGATGAAGCGCTGGATCTCCTCTTGAGTGCGCTCGTCGATGTCGACGAACTGCAGGCCGTGGGCGAGCTTGCGGCGGTGGAGGTTGAGGAACGCGATCACCGACTTGGCGTGCACGGACATCGGGCGGAACGGGTCGGGCGGGACCATCACCTTGCGCTTCGTTTTTCCGCGCGGCGTGTTGGTGAAGATTTCCTTTTCGACGTGGACGCTTTGGATCAGATCGTTCGGGAGCGTGAAGCGCAGCTCGACGACCGTCTCGTTCGGCAAATCCTCGTCGCCGATCAGGCGCAGGCCCCCGGCCGAAAGGTCGTTGGCGACGGCGGTGCGGCTGCCGGTGCGGCCCTCGACCGCGTAGACGACCGGGAACTCGACCGAGGCGCGATAGCTCTGCCGCTGGGTCTCCGTGATCGTCGCGCGGACCGGCGCCCGGCGCTTGACCGGTTTGCGCTTCGTCCACTTCTGCCAGAAGAACACCGAGCAGCCGGATTCCAGGAACTGCCCGGCCGCCCTCCGTACGGCAGGTGAAGATATGGCTCCGTCCGGCTTCGCGTCGCGCCTCGCCGACGCGCTCGGCCCCGAGGTGGTCCGCACCGAGCCCGAGGACCTCGCCGTGTACGCGTTCGACGCGTACTCGGAAGACCGGCTGCCGTCGGCCGCGATCGTCCCGCGCGACGCGCGCGAGGTTGGAATCGCGGTGCGCATCGCGCGCGAGTGCGACGAGCCGGTCGTCCCGCGCGGCGCCGGCACCGGCTTGTGCGGCGGGGCCGTTCCCTCGCGCGGCGGGCTCGTCGTCTCGTTCGCGCGCATGAACCGGCTGCTCGAGCTCGACGCGCGCAACCGCCGTGCGCGCGTGCAGCCGGGACTGATCAACCTCGAGCTCTCCACCATGACCGCGAGCCACGGCGTCTTCTACGCGCCCGATCCGTCGAGCCAAAAGATCTCGACGCTCGGCGGCAACGTCGGCACGAACGCCGGCGGCCCGCACTGCCTGAGCTACGGCACGACGACGAACCACGTGCTCGGCCTGGAGTACGTCGACACCGCCGGCGAGATTCACCGCACCTCCATCGACGATCCGGGCTACGACCTGACCGGCGTGTTGGTCGGCTCAGAGGGGACGCTCGGAATCGTCACCGAGATCGAGGTGAAGCTCTTGAAGCTGCCCGACGCCGTGCGCGTCTGCGTTGCGGCGTTCAACGACGTCGAGACGGCTTCCGAGGCGGTCTCAGCCATCATCGGCACGGGGATCGTTCCGACCGCGCTCGAGATCATGGACGCGCTGATCACGCGCGCCGTCGAGGCGCACTACCACGCCGGCTATCCGGAGAACGCGGGCGCGGTGCTGCTGGTCGAGATCGCCGGCGCGCAGGACGACGTCGCAGCCGGCGAGGCGGTGATCGCGAAGATCGCGCGCGAGCACGGCGCGCTCTCCTGGCGCGCGGCGCGTGACCGCGCCGAGCGCGACGCGCTGTGGGCGGCGCGCAAAGGTGCCGCCGGTGCGATCGGCCGAATTGCGCCGAACTACTACATCCAAGACGCGTGCGTGCCGCGCACCAAGCTGCCGGCGGTGATGCACCGCGTCGACGCCATCGCGCGCGAGTACGCGCTTCTGGTCGGCAACGTCTTCCACGCCGGCGACGGCAATTTGCACCCGCTGCTGATCTTCGACCGGCGCGACAAACGCCAAGTGCGCGCGGTCGTCGACGCCGGCACGGAGATCCTGCGCACTTGCATCGAGATGGGCGGGACGATCAGCGGCGAGCATGGGATCGGCTACGAGAAGCGCGAGACGCTCTCGCTCGTCTTCACGCCCGACGACCTCGCCGCGATGGGCAACGTGCGCGAGGTCTTCGATCCGCTGCGCACGTTCAATCCGGACAAGATCTTCCCCAGCGGCGCGATCTGCGGAGAAGTCGGCCGATGATCGCGAAAGGAACGCGCACGCCGCGCGCGCGCAAGAAGGTTTCGCTCAATGCGTACGCGCTCGGCGAACTCATGCCGGCGCGGCTCGTGGAGCCGGTCGACGCGGCGGAAGCGGCCGCGGCGCTGCGCGCGGCAAACGACGCGGGCGAGGCAGTCGTCGTGTTCGGCGGCGGGACGCTGCAGCGCGCGGCGAACGCGCCGTCGCGGTACGACGTCGCGCTGTCGACGAAGCGGCTCACCGCGCTGCACGACTACGATCCGCGCGATCTGACCGCCGGTGTCGGCGCCGGAATGACCGTCGCGGAGCTGCAGCGCGCGCTCGCGCAGCACCGCCAGTTTCTCCCGCTCGACGCGCCGCTCGCCCAGCAGGCGACGGTCGGCGGAACGCTTGCCGCCGGCTGGGCGGGACCACGCCGCGCCGCGTACGGCCGCCCGCGCGATCTGCTGATCGGCACGACGGTCGCGCTGGCGAACGGCACGCTCGCGAGCAGCGGTGGGATGGTCGTGAAAAACGTGACCGGCTACGACATGGGCAAGCTCTACGTCGGCTCGCACGGCACGCTCGGCGCGATCGTGCGGGCGAACTTCAAAGTGCTGCCGGCGCCGGCGGTGCGGCGGCTCGCGATCGCGCCGTTCGACGAAGAGCTGCGCGAGCGCGCGCTCGCGCACGCGATCGACGTGGCGCACGAACCGGTCGCGCTGCTGGCGATCGATGGGTTTCGCGAAGCAGGCCCGCCGGGCGGCCCACGGCTCGTCGCGCTGCTCGAAGGCTCCGAAGCGGTCGTCGACCGCGCGACGCGCGAGCTGCGCTCGGCGCTCGGCGCGGCCGGGATCGCGGAGACGCGGCTGCTCGACGGCGACGACGCGGCGCGCGCGTTTCAGAGCGTGCTCGACGCATACGTCGCGCGCGACGGCGAGACGTCGCTGACGCTGCTCGCGCGCGGTTTGCCCTCCGAAGCGGCGGCGCGCGCGCAGCGCGTTCGGACCGCGATCCGGCGCGCCGAGACGATCGCCGACCTGCGCACCGGCGACGTCGTCGTGCGCGTCCGCGAGAACGCCGCACCGAGCGCGGACGACGACGCGGCGGCGCTCGACCGCGCGGTGCGCGATGTGCTGGGCCACGCGAGCGTGCTCAGCAGCGGCGCGGCGACGCGCGCCGACGCCTGGGGCGAAGCGCCGGCGACGGTGACCACGATCCGCGCGATCAAAGCGCAGTTCGACCCGCAGGGCGTGCTCGCGCCGGGACGGTTCGTCGGTGGAATCTGAGTTGTGGCGGGACGTGCCGCGCACGCTGCGGCGCGTCTTCAGCCGGCCGAGCCGGATCCGCCGCCTGATCGCGCTCGGACCGCGCGGCTGGCTCGCCACCGTGCGCTTCGTCACCGTCATCATCCCGCGTGCGGGGCGCGAGCTAGCCGCGATCCGGGCACGCGCGGAGCGAATTCCCGATCGCGCGCTGCGCGAACAGGCCCTGGCCTCGATCGACGGCAAGGCGTACCACGTGCAAGGCGGCTGCATCCTGGCGACCTTCATGCGCGGCGAGGCGATGCAGCGCTACATCGCGATCGTCGCTGCGGTCGAGACGATCTACGACTACCTCGACAACCTCTGCGACCGCCTCCCCGGCGTGCCGCAAGCCGCCTACGCCACGCTGCACGAGTCGCTGATCGATGCGCTCGACGACGGCCGCACGCCGACCGGCTACTACCGCGACGGCCCGGACGGCGACGACGGCGGCTACCTGCGCTCGCTCGTCGACGCGGCGCGCGCGGGCTTGCGGGCGCTGCCGAACTACACGGCGGTACGCGACCGCTTGGTGGAGGTCGCGCGCTACTACGCCGAACTGCAAGTGCTCAAGCACGGCCCGGCCGGCGCGCGCGAAGGCGCGTGCGACGCGTGGTACGCGCGCAACCGCGAGCGCTTTCCGGGGCTGTCGTGGTGGGAGTTCGCCGCCGCGTGCGGCTCCTCGCTTCCGGTGTTCGCGCTGATCGAGCTCGCCTCGCGCGAACGGCTCGACGCGCGCGACGTCGACGCCACGCTCGGTGCGTACTTCCCCGGCGTCTCCGCGGTGCACATCTTGCTCGACTACTTCATCGACCAGGCCGAAGACCGCGAGCACGGCGAGCTGAACTTCGTCGCCTGCTACGCCTCGCGCGCCGACGCCGTGCGCGGCCTACGGCGTCTCGTGACCTCGACGCTCGCGCGGGTGCACACCCTGGCGCGCGCCGCGCACCACCGCTTCGTGGTCGAAGCGATGTGCGTGTTCTACCTCACGCATCCGAAAGTGTTCGAGCAGCGGCTCGACGCCGAAAGCGCCGCGCTGCTGCGCGCGTTGCGTTAACCCTGCTCTTCGGCGCGCTTCTTCTGCCAGTCGAGAAAGTCGATCGCCGCGAAGGCGACGAACAGCGCGTTCGCGATCAGCGTCGCGACGCCGAGGTAGGCGCGGTACCACTGATCGACGGCGAGCGCGTAGCCGAGCGCAAGGCCGAGCAGGACGGCGAGCAGCGCCCGCGTCGAGAGGGTCAGCATCGGGCGCTTCTGGGCCAGCAAGAACGCCGCCGCGAACGCGAATAGAAACACGTACATATCGACCGCGCTACCGCTCATGGTAGTCCGGTGTTCGGCGTCACAGCCGCCGTTCCTTAGCCGCCCGCGTCAACGGACGGCAAAGCCGCGGAGGACGTCCGCGCTCGAGCGTTCAACGGCGCGAGCGTGCACGCGCCGCTGCGGGTCCTCGGAGCACTGCTGGCCGCCTCGGCGCTCGCCGCGGTCGCGCCGCCCGCACCGCTGCTCGGCTTCGGCGCCGCATCGAGCGCGCGCGAGCGCGCCGACGAGGCGCGCTTCCTCGACCTGCCGAGCGCGCAAGGTGCTCTCGACCACGCGGCCGTCATCGCGGCGCACCCGCACTACGCCGGCACACCGGACGACCGCGCGCTCGCCGAGTACGCGCGCGACCGGTTCGCGGAATACGGGCTCGACGCACGGCTCGAAACGTTCACCGCCCGCGTCGACACGCCGCGCCGGCTCGTCCTCGAGCTCTACCCCGACGGACGTATCTACGTCCCGCGCAACGGGGCGCACCGCGCGCGCGGGGTGCCGCCGGTCGGCTTGGATCTGCGCGAAGCCGGCGACCCGAGCGATCCGCCGACGCTCGATCCCGCGGTCGGACTTCCGTTCAACACGGGCTCGGGCGACGGCGACGTCGTCGCGCGCCTCGTCGACGCGCGCCGCGGCACGCCTGGGGATTTCGCCGCGGTGAACGCGCGCGGCGCGGTCGCGCTGATTCGCTACGGCGCGGCGTTTCGCGGGCAGCTCGCGCACAACGCGCAAGACGCCGGCGCGGTCGGCGCGATCTTCTACGACGATCCGGCCGACGACGGCGCGCTCAAGGGTCCGGTCTATCCGCACGGTCCTTGGCGCCCGAGCGCGTCGGTGCAGCGCGGCTCGCTCGGCGAGGGAATTCGCATTCCGGTGCTGCCGGTCAGCGCCGACAACGCGGGCATCCTGAAGAGCGCGCTCGAGCGCGGTCATCGTCCGCTGGTCCATCTCGCCGTCGAGCTGAACCGCACGACGGCGACGCTGTGGAACACGGTCGGCGTCGTGCGCGGAACGAGCGCGGAGAGCGTCGTCCTCGGCGCGCACCGCGACGCGTGGGTGTACGGCGTCACCGACAACGGCGCCGGAACGATCGCGCTGCTCGAAGCGGCACGCGGGCTGGGCTACCTCGCGAAGAGCGGCTGGCGGCCGAAGCACAGCATCGTCGTCGCGCTGTGGGACGGCGAGGAGATCGGGCTGCGCGGTTCGACGGCCTACGCGAACGCGCACGCGGCGGAGCTGCGCGCCGGCTGCATCGCGTACCTGAACGCCGACGAGAACGTCACCGGCCCGACGTTCCGGGCCGAAGCGGTCGGCGCGCTCGGCCCGGCGCTGATCGACGCGACCCGCGCGGTCGCCGATCCGGCGCGCTACCACACGACGGTACACGACCGCTGGAGCGCGCAGAAGAACGGGATCGAGCTACGCACGGTCGGCGGCGGGAGCGATCACGAGCCGTTCTTGTTCGGCTTCGGCACACCGGTCGCGGAGCTGGGATTCCACGGTCCGTTCGGCCCGTACCATTCGAGCTACGACACGCTTCGCTACGCGACGACGTTCAGCGATCCCGGATTCGCGCTGCACCGTACGGTGGCGCAGCTCTACGGGATCCTCGCTATGCGTCTGGCCGATTCCGACGTGCCGCCGTACGCGTTCGCCTCGTACGTCCCGGTGCTGAACGCCGGGATCGTGCAGCTCGAAACGCGCGCCAAGCGTGACGGTCGCGCGCTCGAGCTGAGCGCGCTGCGCGGCGCCGTCGATGCGTTCGCGGCGGCCGCGCGGCGCGCCGACGAGGCGATCGCGCGCGGCGGCGGTCCGGGAACGGAACGCACGCTCGCCGCCGCGCAGGCGATCGACGCGACGGCCTACGGCGCGATCGGCTACGCCGACGTCGCCTTTCCGGAGATCGCGAAAGCCTACGCGAGCGGCGATTCCGCGGCGACCGTTGCCGCGGTCGACCACGCGCGCGCCGCGATCGATCGCGCCGCAGCGCTGCTGCGATAACGAAGCAGGCGGTCCCTACGCATAGCAAACGCCTCGGCGCGGAATCGAGAACCGATGCGTACAACACTGAGCGGGTTCGCCGCGATCGCGCTTGCAGCGTCGTGCGCGACGCTGTTCTCCGCCGCCGCGGCGCAGGACGTGGTCGGCGCTTCGTCGGCCGCGAGCAGCGCCGCGTCCGCCGCAAAGTACAGCGCGGCCACGAAGGCGTGCAAAGCAGCCGCCGACGCGGTCGTGTGGCTGGTCCCCGGCTCGAAGCTGTTCTTCCGCAAGGGCGCGGCGAAGTTCGGCAAAGGCGCCGGCTCGTACGTCTGCCGCCGCGCCGCGCTGGCGAAGCACGCGCACGACGCGACGAACGGCTCCGCCGCGACGCCGGCCCCCAAGCCGCCGGCGGCACCGACGGACGCGCCCGAGAGCTCGCCGCCGCCGAGCAGCTCAGCCGAACCGGCGTCCTCGGCGGAACCCGCTGCGAGCGCCGCCCCGACGGCGAGCGCGTCACCAACGGCGAAACGGCAGTAGCCGAACAGGCACGAGCGCGCGCTCTCCGAATCGTTTGCGCATGAGCGCGTTCGCCGAGAGGCGCGCGGCGGTGCTCGAGCGGCTCGGGGACGGCGTGATGATCGTCCCGGCCGCGACGCACGCGCTGCGCAATCACGATACCGAGTACGAGTACCGCCAAAATTCGGACTTCTACTACCTGACCGGCTTCACCGAGCCCGAAGCGGTGCTCGTGCTCGCGCCGCACCGCGAGAACGAGCGCGCGACGCTGTTCCTGCGGCAGCGCAACCGCGATCTGGAGATCTGGAACGGCAAGCGGCTCGGCGTCGAAGCGGCGCCGGGCGCGCTCGGCGTCGACGCGGCATATCCGATCGAAGAGCTCGCGCAGCGGCTTCCCGACGCGCTCGCCGGCGCCCACGTCGCATACGTCCATCTCGGCGAGGACGCTGCGTTCGGCCGCACCTTCTTCGCCGCGCTGGCGGCCGCGCGCACGAAGACGCGGCGCACCGGCTTCGCGCCCGACACCTTCGTCGAGCCGGCGGCGATCCTGCACGAGATGCGGCTGATCAAAGACGCCGGCGAGCTCGACGCGATGCGCCGCGCGGCGGCGATCACCCGGCTCGGACACGTCGCGGGGATGCGCGCGACGCGGCCCGGGCTGAACGAGTACGAGCTCGAGGCGATCATCGAGCACGCCTACCGCGTGAACGGTGCGCAGGCCACCGCCTATTCTTCGATCGTGGCCGGCGGCGACAACGCGACGATCCTGCACTACAACACCAATCGCGAGGTGCTCCGCGCAGGCGAGCTGGTGCTGGTCGACTCCGCCGCCGAGCTCGACCTGTACGCCTCGGACGTGACGCGCACGTGGCCGGTCGACGGCCGGTTCACCGCCGAGCAGCGCGCGGTCTACGAGATCGTTCTCGCCGCCCAGAAAGCGGCGATCGGCGACGTGCGGCCCGGCGCGCACGTGCGCACCGCGCACGAAACCGCGCTGCGCGTCCTCACCGCCGGGCTGATCGAGCTCGGCGTGCTGAGCGGCTCGGTCGACGAAGCGATCGAGAAGGAAAGCTACAAACCGTACTACATGCACGGCACCGGGCACTGGATCGGCCTCGACGTGCACGACGTCGGTTCGTACGTGCTGCGCGACGGCGAGACGAAACGGCCGCTCGAGCCCGGCATGGTCGTCACCGTCGAGCCGGGGTTGTACTTCCACCGCGACGGCGAGGCGCCGGAGCGTTTCAAAGGGATCGGCGTGCGCATCGAAGACGACGTGCTGTGCGGCGCGGACGGTCCGGTCGTGCTCAGCGAGGGGATTCCGAAAGAGATCGACGAGCTCGAAGCGGTCGTCGGCGCCGACGCGCTGGCGCCCGCGCACTAGTGCAAGCTGTTCCGCCGACACCGCCCGCGATCGTCTCACCGTCACCGGCGCCTGTGCCCAGCGGGCCGTGGATCGCCGCGCAGCGGCCGTGGTCGACCGCGAAGTGGCTCGCGCAGCACGACGCGTTCGTCACGCGCGCGCGGCAGGGAAACGTCGACGTCGTTTTCCTCGGCGACTCGATCGCGGCGTTCTTTCAGCAGCGCGCGCCCGAGGTGTGGAACAGCGAGATCGCGCCGTTCGGCAACGTCGTCGACTTCGGGATCGAGGGCGACCGCACGCAGTTCGTGCTGTGGCGGGTGCAGAACGGCGAGCTCGACGGAACGAACGCGCGCGCCGTCGTGCTGATGATCGGAACGAACAACTTGGCGACCGCGACGCCGGAGAACGTCGCGCGCGGCGTCGCGTCGATCGTCGACGCGGTCCGCGCGAAGCTGCCGAACGCGGTGATCGTGCTGAACGGCCTCTTCCCGCGCGGCGATCCGAACGATCCGCTGCGTGCAAAGGCCGCCGACGTCAACGCACGTCTCGCGCAGCTCGCCGACGGCGCGCACGTGCGCTGGCTCGACGCCGGCCCCGGATTTCTCACCGCCGACGGCACGATCAACGCGATGCTGATGCCCGACAAGCTGCACCCCTCACCCGAAGGTTACGGAGTCTGGGCCGCCGCGCTGCGCCCGCTGCTCGGCGAGGTGCTCGCGCAGCCGCGTGCGTAGCCGAGCGGGCAGCTCAGCCGCTCGGCGCGACGGCTTTCCGGTTGATCTGCGTTGCGTCCCGCTCCAGATACTTGCGCGCGAGCCGCAGCAGCGGCCGCTCGATCCAGCGGTACGCGGCGAACGAGAACGCGATCGCCAGCGCGTAACCGCCGAACACGATCGCGATGCGCGCCGGCGTTCCGTGCAGGTGAATGCGGTGCAGCGCCACCCCAAGCGCGCCGAGCACGAGCACGTGCCAAAGGTAGAGCGCATAGCTCGCGTCGCCTTGCGCGCGCAGCCAGCGCGGCACAACGGCTCCCGCGTTCTCGAGCCCGAGCGAAGCGTACACGAGCAGCGCCATCGGCAGCCCGACGGCCCACGGCCGCCACCACTCCACGGTGAAATACTCGCGCCCGGAGTACGCCGTCACCACACACACCACGACAATCAGTCCGAGCGCCACGGCGAACAGCGCGCGCGGCGCGGCGAACGCGCGCTTCAGCACGAGCGCGCCGATCGCCATCCCGAACACGAACTCCAGGTTGAACCAGCTCCCGAGAACGCGCACCCACGGATTCTCGTGCGATCCGAGCGCGCCGATCAGCACGATCGAGAGCAGCCACACCGCGGTCACGAGGGGCAGGAACCGCCGCCGGAACCGCAGCGCGAGCGCGAACACCGCGTAGAAGACGAGCTCGTAGCTCAGCGTCCAGCCGACGACGAGCAGCGGCTCACCCTGCTGCGGCAGCGCGAGGAACGAGGCGAGAATCTCCGGCCGCGCGCTGCGGTGCGCGCCGGTGACGCTCGGCGCGATGACGTAGACAACGAGAACCAGCGCGGTTACGATCCAGTACGGCGGGTAGATGCGCGTCGCGCGCCGCGTGAGGAACCGGCGCGGGGCGGCGCTTTCGCCGAACCAGTCCGCGGTCGAGACCAGCATCACCAGGCCGCTGATGACGAAGAACAGGTCGACGCCGTAGGTGCCGAGGATGTGGAAGGGCGTCGTCCAAGGGCGGCCGGGGAGGTACGTCGACTCGACCGCGTAGGCGTGGACGACGACCACCATCAGGGCGGCGATCGCGCGCAGCGCCTGGACGTTCCCGAGCACCACCGGAGGTTCGACGCGACATGCGCGTGACCGTTTTGGGCGCCAGCGGGTTCATCGGTAGCCATCTCTCGGCGGCGTTGCGCGCACGAGGCGACGAGGTGGTGGAGGCTAGCGTGCGCGATCCGGCGCGCGCCGCTGCCGCAAGCGCCGGCAGCGACGTCGTGGTGAACCTCGCCGGCGCGCCGGTCGCGGTGCGCTGGACCGAACAGGCGAAGCGCGAGATGCGGCAATCGCGCGTCGACGCGACGCGGGCCTATCTCGACGCGCTGGAGCGCTCGACCGGGCGGCCGAGCGCGTACGTCGGCGGCTCCGCGATCGGCTACTACGGGACCAGCCCGACGGCGGTCTTCACCGAATCGAGCCCGCCCGGCGCCGATCTTCTCGCGCAGCTCTGCGTCGACTGGGAAGCGCAGACCGACCGCGCGGCCGCGCTGGGAATGCGCATCGCGAAGATCCGCACCGGGCTGGTGCTCGGCACGCACGGCGGCATCCTCGGGAAGCTGCTGCCGGTGTTCCGGCTCGGGCTCGGCGGCGTCGTCGCGAGCGGCGAGCAGTGGTTTTCCTGGATCCACGTCGACGACGAAGTGGGGATCCTCGTGCATGCGATCGACGGAGCCGCCGGCATCCTCAACGCGACCGCGCCGAACCCGGTGACGAACCGCCAGTTCACGCGCGCGCTGGGCCGCGCCGTCCGGCGGCCGACGATCTTGCCGGTCCCGGCGTTCGCCGGCCGGGTGATGTTCGGCCAGGGCGCGTTCATGCTGAATGAGGGCCAGCGCGTCGTCCCGCAGCGCACCCAGGCCAGCGGCTACGTCTTCCGGCACCCCGACCTCGACGAGGCCCTGCGCTCGCTGCTGGGCTGAATTCTGAGGGCGCTCTAGGACAAATCTCGCCATCGGGGCGGCTCGCCCGTAGGGCGAACGCGAAGGCTTCGGCGAACGCGGAAGCCACCATGGCGACGCTTTTCTCGACCGAGGCCGGCGGGGCGCTCCCGTCGACCATGTCCGACCAGCCGCTCTCGATCCGCGCGATCTTCGAGCACGCGATGAAGACGCACCCGCGCAAGCAGATCGTCTCGCGCGACGGCGCCGAGGTGCGGCGGTTCACGTACGCCGAGTTCGGCAAGCGCGTCGCGAAGCTGGCGAACGCGCTGCGCGCGCTCGGCGTGCAGCCGGGCGATCGTGTCGCGTCGTTCGCCTGGAACGGCTACCGCCACTTGGAGCTGTACTACGCCGTCCCGATGATCGGCGCGGTGCTGCACACGGTGAACATTCGGCTCTTCCCGGATCAAATCGCGTTCGTGCTCACGCACGCCGGCGATCGCATCGTCTTCTACGACGGTTCGCTGGTGAAGGCGGTCAAAGCCGCTGCGGCGCTCGATCCCGAGAGCGGCAGAACGTTCGTTCAAATGGGATCCTCGCCGGAGCCGTTCGAGGGCGCGCTCGACTACGAGACGCTGGTCGCCGGCGAGCCCGAGACGTACGACTGGCCGGAGATCGACGAGCGCGCCGCCGCGCTGCTGTGCTACACCTCGGCGACGACCGGCGATCCGAAGGGCGTGCTGTTCTCGCACCGCTCGACGTTCATTCACGCGCTCGCCGCCGGGCTCGCCGACGCGCTCGGGATCACCGAGCGCGACCGCGTGCTGCCGATCGTGCCGATGTTCCACGTCAACGCGTGGGGGACGCCGTTCATGTGCCTGATGGTCGGCGCGGACTTCATCATGCCGATGGAGCGGCTCGACCCGGCCGGCGTGATCGAGCTGATCGAGAACGAGCGGGTGACGTTCTCCGCCGGCGTCCCGACAGTGTGGATGGGCGTGCGCGACATGCTGCGCGCGCAAGGCAAGACGCTCCCGACGCTCAAGCGCCTGGTGTGCGGCGGCTCTGCGATGCCGCACGCGCTGGTCGACGATTTGAACGCGCTCGGGATCGAGGCGATCCACGCCTGGGGGATGACCGAGATGTCGCCGATCGGCACGGTGAGCCGCGACATCGCCGAGCTGGCGGACAATCCCGAGCTGCAGAAGGGTGAGCGCTACAAACAGGGCCGGTTCTCGCCGATCGTGCAGTGGCGGATCGTTGACGAGCACGGCAAGGACGTCGCGCAGGACGGCGTCGCGCGCGGTGAGCTATGGGTGCGCGGCTACGCCGTCGCCAAGGAGTACTACAACAACCCGAGCGCGACCGCGGCGGGATTCGAGCCCGACGGCTGGTTCCACACCGGCGACGTCGTGACGATCGACAAGTACGGCTACATCGAGATCGTCGACCGGGTGAAAGACTTCATCAAGTCCGGCGGCGAGTGGATATCCTCGGTGGAGGTGGAGAACTTGATGATGAGCCATCCGGGCCTCAAGGAAGCCTGCGTTTTCGGCGTCCCCCACCCGAAGTGGCAAGAGCGCCCCGTCGCCGCGGTCGTCCCCCGCGAAGGTGAAGAAGTCGACGAAGCCGCCGTGCTGGCCTGGCTTTCGGACAAGCTCGCCAAATGGCAAACCCCGGACCGCGTGCTCTTCGTCGAAGCCATCCCGCGCACGGGAGTCGGCAAGTTCCTCAAGCGCGACCTGCGCGAGCGGTACAAGGGTCTGTTTACGGACACGAGACCTAGCGACCGGAACGCATCACGATGACCCTCAGGGAGTTCTTGACCTGGGAGCCGACGCAGCCCCTCAGGTATGAGTTCGCCCGCGGACATGTCTTTGCGATGGCCAGTACCTCTCGCGCGCATGTGACGATCACCACTAACTTCGTCGCGCTTGCGCGTTCCGGTGATCCGCGGTAAAGCTTGCGGGATTTACGTCGCCGACATGAAGGTCGTCGTACCGGAAACTTCTGCCGTGAGGTATCCGGACGTCATCACTGCGATCCGCGCGACCGTCGAGTAGGCTAAGCCTCACGCTTCCGCCGCACCAGAAGAGACCTAAAACGGAAACGTCACGCTTAGGCTATCGAAGCGTGATGGCGAGCAACCGTGAACCATGAACGTGTCCACGGATCCGGATCAACTCCAGAACGTGACGCCGCCCCGGTAATCCGGGCCGCCTGACACCGTGGGTTCTCCGGCCGACAAGGCCGAAAGGACCCCCTCATGCGGAAGACCCGCTTCACCGAATCGCAGATCGTCGCGATCCTGCGCGAGCACGATGCCGGCAGCTCGTTCGTCGAGCTCGGCCGCCGCCACGGCGTGCACCCGAACACGATCTCGGCCTGGAAGGCCAAGTACGGCGGCATGAACAGCAGCGAGATCGCCCGTGGTCGCGCGCTCGAGGACGAGAACGCGCGCATGAAACGCATCATCGCGAACCTCTCGCTCGAAAACGACGCGATGAAGGAACTGATCGCAAAAAACTCCTGGGGCCCTCGCAGCGAAAAGCCGCGGTGAGGGCCCTCCAAGAGCTCGGTCTGAGCGAGCGGGCCGCGTGCCGGCTGGCTCGATGCCCCCGATCGGTTGCTCAGTACCGCGTCCGTCGTGTCGACGATCCGCGTCTGCTTGAGCGGCTGAACGCGCTCGCGCACGAGCGGCGACGGTTCGGCTACCGGCGGCTCACGTTGATGTTGCGTCGTGAAGGGTTTGCCGTCAACCACAAGCGCGTGCATCGGATCTACCGTGCGCACGGGCTGCAGCTACGCGCGCGTCGCAAGCGCGGCGTGCGCTACGTCCGCGGAAACGCTGTTCTGGCAGTTTCACGTCCGAACGAGCGCTGGTCGCTCGACTTCGTGCACGACGTCTTGGCGAGCGGACGGAAGTTCCGCACGCTTACGATCGTCGACGACTTCACACGGGAAGCGATCGGGACTGAAGTGGACTTCTCGCTCACAGGCGAGCGCGTCGTACGCGTGCTTTCAAAACTGGCCGCCGAGCGCGGACTTCCACCGACGCTCAAGTTCGACAACGGATCGGAGTTCACGAGCAATGCGATGCTGAGCTGGGCCGCCCAAGCCAACGTCGAGCTGCACTTCATAGACCCTGGCAGACCGATGCAAAACGGCAGCGTCGAAAGCTTCAACGGGCGCTTTCGCGACGAGCTGCTCAACGAGCACGTCTTTCCGACGATCTTCCATGCGCGCGCCGCGATCGAGGCCTGGCGGATCGATTACAACCGCCATCGGCCGCATACTTCGCTCGCCGGCTTGACGCGGGCCGAGTTCATCGAGCAACATTTTGACATCTCAAACTCACGGTCACTCGTGGCCTGACATCCGGGGCGGCCTCAAACGCTACACTCTTCGATTTATCAGCGGTCGTCTACACTCCGGTCTGCGAAGTTGTGACTCGCCACAACTTGACATGGTCGTTGTCATCGAAGTAGATTGTGACGCGATCGTAGGGCCACAAGAAGAGCCCCTCAAGGTAATGATCGAAGAACAGATCGACCGAAGGATGGAGCTTCTCCCGCTTTGGGTCTGCCGCCGCGCCGTCTACAGAGTCGATTCCTGTGTTGTGCCCAATTAGCGGAGACGTGTGGACGAGCCTAGCCAACTCATAAACTTGCGCACGACTCATTCCGACTTGTAATCCTGACAACACCTTAGTCTCCGCGGTGAGCTCCCGTGCGGCGTCCTCCGCACGGTATGTGCGCCACGCAAAGAACAAACAGCCAATGACAGCTACGACCGCTACTGACGCAATAGGCTTACCGCTTGTCTTCGCCACGTCTAGCAACCACGTGCAGATGTTATCGGCTGAGGAGGCGATTTCGAGCCATCACCACCGGCGAGTCAGGAATCCATAAAGTGCCGCAGCCGGAAGCAGTATGCCCACGGCATTGATCAGCCCCGGACCGACGAACATGAATAGGAAGACATTACCGCAGTCCAGTAATGACGCGCAGCCGTTGCGAACTGTCATGCCGATCGTTGCTCCGAGTTCGCAGACGATGAGTACCTGGGCTGCGCTAATAAATGTCCGACGCGCAAGCACGAGCATCGGCAAGCAAAGCACGCCCAGAATGAACGGGTACAGAGCGAACGGGAAGTGTCCGCCGGAATTCGCCAAGATGTCGAGGATCGACTTGTGGGCCAGGCCGATTGCTAATCCATAGCACAGGCCGATCAGTACGCGGGAGATAAGGAGCATCAGAACAGCGCTGATTTCATTTGGCTCGAATCATCATTCTCCGGGGTCATGTAGGGCGACGTCGGATCGGAGTAACGGTTTCGGGGCTTCAGGGTGGCTGGATTAATCCATACTGCGCTTGAAAAATTGGGTACGCCTGCAATGCCCGTCGTATCCTCGTTTGCGGATCGCATCGCGCTGCAGACGACTTCGGCACAATTGTGCGTAAGTGCATTGTATCTAAGTCTCCCCGAGTCTGCGAGCGCTTTTTCGTTCTCTAGGTATTTCGTTACAGCCGCATCCTGTGCCGCCGATGCTTTCACAAGCATGAAGCCGTTCGTCGGGAAGTCCTTTGCTAGCGTTCGCACATCAGCGATGACTTTTTTTGTTACGTGAAGCCGGTCCGAGAAGTGCCCATCGTGTTCCGGAACAGCGGAATACAGCACTCCGCGCATAGTACTCGGGTTGAATACGACGATCTTCGTATGGCCTAGCCCCGATGCCCCTGTAGGATCGATCATAATCAAAGAATCATAGCCACTCGCATCGCTGTAGGTGTAAGGATTGTTGCGGTTCCACATGAACGGCTTCTGAGTCATGGGATCGTGGACTTCGCCCGCATTGGCGTCGGGGGTGTTCCATTGACCAACCCACGCGTCGTACGTGCGCACGCCTTGCCAGGTGTTGTTGTCGAAGGTCCATCCGTCCGGCGCGATCTTCGAGCCGGTCATCGTCACGGCCGGCGCTGGCAACGAGCCGATCTCTTCCGGCGCAACACTCCCCGGCGCTGGAGTCGCGTTGATGCCATCGATGAAGTAGTTGCGGGAGTTGCGGCCGACGGGAGCCATCCCGGTGAAGCTCATCGCATCGTGGCTTGCGACGATCTGCCCGGATAAACCGCGATCGTTCACCGAGATATAGCCGTTGGATGGGGTGTACGTGCCGAGACCCTCCACGGGAAACCCGTACGTGCCACACTGCGAGCGCGTGTTGTCGTATCCGCATTGCGCGACCACGTCATCACCCGCCCACAGCCAGATCGTCATCCCCGGCGTGCTTGGCGGCATGGCTGCTGTCGCGGCAAACCGGGCGGGATGGCTATCCGAACCGTAGTCCACCGCTTGGATCTGCCAGGCGCCTTGACCGGTATCGTTCCAGTAGCCGCCCGGATTATTTTCACCCCATAAGGGATATGTCGCGCCGGTCGGCACCGAGATTTGCTGGGTGCGCAGGCGGTTCTCCGCGTCGTAGCTCTTCGTTCGCCAGCCCGTCGAGTACACGCGATTGCCGGCCATGCTGCCATCGCTGGGACGCCAGGCGCGATCAAGCTGCTCTGAATCCCCCACGAGGCGGCCCGAAGTATCGTACGTATTTTGGCTGCCGCTCGTGTTGCCGCTGGTCTGCGTTACACCGTGCCAACTCAGAAGCATCCCGGCGCGCGCGTCCAGCGTCCAAGGGATAACTCCCACACCGCTATCGCTCGATACGACGCTCCCGTGAAGCGCGAAGATCACGCCATTGTAAACGCGACCACCGCAACCCCCATTGTACGTGGACAGCTTCTCGTTGCGAATGTTCGAGGTTGCACACGTCGCGTTCGTGACGCTGGCTGGCGCCTGCACGCTGAGCGCACTGAAACCCGTTAGGCCGTCCTCGAGATCGAAGCCCGACACGCTCTGCGAGAACACCCCGGCGGGCAGTTTCACGCCGATCACCCGCCCATAGTTATCGAACGAATACGTCTGTGGCACGAATGTTACAGACGCCGGGTAGTAGGGATAGTGTGCCTGTGACTGTCCGACCGTGTAGTAATTGTCCGGTACGATCGTCTTACCGGTCAGTGGATCCGATTGGCTCTGGAGCCTCCCTGCGGCGGTGTAGCTCCACGTGAATGCCGAGCCGTTGTTCAGCTTCAGCATCGAGCGGCGACCGTCGGCACGGTACGAGTATTGGAACAGCGGATTTGCCGAGTAAACGGTCGAGGCAAAATTGAGGTCGCGCCGTGTGCCGTCGGGGTAGTAGTCGTACGAGATCGTTGCGCCGCCGAGCGCGGCGGGCTTCGTCACGCTGATCACGTTGCCGGTCGCATCGTAGGCGAGAGCATCGCTTCCAAGAACGGACGTGCCGCGGCTCGTGAGGTGACCGGCCAGGTCATAGCCTTCGTGGATCGCTGGCGTTACCGCCCCGTTCGGATCGTTCGGATACGTGACGTCAGTGCGGCGGCCGGCGTTGTCGTAGACGAAATACTTTGCTTCGCCCGTTGCTAGGTTCACGGCCGCTAACTGCCCGTACGTGGTCGCGCTGTCGTAGAGGTTCGTCATTTTCGGCTGATCGCCGAACGCGGCTTCGTACGACGAAATCGGACGGTCGAGCGCGTCGAAGCTCGTCGCGCGCACGTCGTACCAGGTTCCCGTCGAGATTGGATACGTTTGCGACAAATTCGGCGTCCAGATCGTGCCGCTGAGCAGCTCCTGCGTCGATACCAGATTGCCGTAGCCGCGCAAGCCCATCCCGCGGTACCCGCTCACGCCGCCTTGACTGAGATCGTAGATGTAGCGTGTGGACCAGGGGTATCCTTGGACGTCGTTCGCGTCGTAGGGTAGCTGCACTTCGACGAGCCTGTCCGCTCCATCGTACCACTTGGTCGTCACGCCGGCGGTACACGATGACGTGCTGACACAGCCGTAGTGGTGCGTCTCGGTCGACACGTTGCCGTCGAGGTCGTAGGTGAAGGTGGTCGCGACGCCGCTCGCGACTTGAGAGGCTGTTTGCTTTGAGGAGACGGAGCTGTCCGGGAAGTACGCCGTGCGGAAGGTCGTGTTCCAGCCAGCCTGCGCTCCGGATTTCACGCAGCCGGTGCTCGCGGTGGCCGAGTCGTCGGGATCGGATGAGCTCAGCAGCCGCCCGAGCGCGTCGTACCTGAGCACCCACTGGCCGCTCGCGGTCCCGTAGCAGATCAAGTTTCCGTTCGCATCGTACCAGAACGTCTGCTGCGGGGTGCGCGTCGGCGTGTTTGGATCGATGCTTTGCGTGATCGGCGCGCCCGTGACCCGCGTCGGAAGCCCATAGTCGGTGCCGCCTTGGGGGCCGGGGTCATACGCGAACGTGCGCGTGTAGCCTTGGGGCGCCGCCGCCGTCGCCGGCGTCGTCGCCGATGCCAGCTCGCCGCGCGGCTCCGCGGTCGACGCGTTCCATTGGTACTGCGTCGCAAGGGTTGTCGTCGGGCACAACCCGCCCTGGCCAGGCACGGGCGCGCTCGGCGCCGCGCTCCAGTCGAGGCCGAGCGCGTGGGTCGCGTTGGGGTCACAGTACGCGATCACGTTGTCATTGGCGTCGTAGCTGAACAGCCGCGTCGGACGCGCGCCGCCGGAGGTCGGCGCCGGCGCTGCCGCGGCAACCGTGTTTCCGTCGATGTCGTACGCGTAGTCGCTCTCGAAGTCTCCTAGCGAAGCACCGGGCGCGTAACCGCGCGGCTCAACCTCGGCGACCAAGTTGTTGTTGGCGTCCCACGCTTCGCCGCTGGTCAGCCACACCCCTGTGCACTGCGTTCCTTGGTTCGTGCTCGCGGTACATTCTTGCGTCTGCGTCGGTCGGCCGAGTCCGTCGACCACCCAGTTCGTCATGTGGCCGTCGGTGTCACGATAGGTCGGGCTCGCCACGCCGGTCGTGTAAAACTCCCACAGGCTGTCGAACACCGTCATCGGATAGCCCGGCTGCAATCCGCTAGAAGTCGTCCCGTCCGGAATCGGCGGGTTCGCTAACGTGCGGTGGTCTATCGCGTTGAGCGTGGCCGTCGAAACGCTGCTGCCGCTGTAATAAAAGACGAGCACCGCGCCGTCCACGTTGCAGCCGACGGTGGCGCAAGCCCTGTTCCAACGCGGGCTCGCCGTGAACAACAAGACATATCCACTTCCCAGCGCCTGGTAGCCGTAGCCCTGAACGGGCTGGACCGGCGGACTGGAACTGTTGTTCGGCGGCCGGGTCACGTTAATCAGGTTGCCGTTGCCGTCGTATGCGTACGAGACCGATGTCGCGCCATCGGGATAGGTCAGCTGCTGCAACAGCCGGTGGCCGTTGAAATCGGCGAACGACAGCGTCGCCGTCATCCCGGACTCCGTGGTCGCGGTGATCGCGCTGATCTTCCCGCTCGCCGAGGCGTCCCCGTTGTCCCAGGAGTAGTTGAACGTCATCGAAGTGTTGCGGTTGCGGCCGATGATCTGGTGGATTCGGCCGGCATAGCCGCCCACCGTGCCGGTGGTGGTCGGGCACGGCTGGTCTGCGCTCACGTTGTAAAAGTAGTACAATGTCCCGGACTTCTTCTGCCACAGCAGCCCGCACGCGCCGTCCCACACCAGCGTCGTCGGCTGCCCCGGCGGGCCGATTGCGACGCCCGGCGTTCCCGACGGGACGAAGTCGTACCGCGCGCCGTCGATGTCGTATACGCTGAAATGGCCGGGCGACGTGCGGATCACGTGCGCGTCGAACGTGTTCGTCCAGCCGTTGCCATACAGTCCCGTCCAGGTCTGCAAATCGCCGCTCACCGTGGTCGAGCTCTGCGAATTGTACGTCCGCCGGAACGCCATCGCGATGCCTTTGTGCGGCACCGCCATGTCGTCGTCTTGCAGCAGCAGGTTGCCGGTGCCGACGTTCACCATGAGACGCCCCTCGCCGGGAACGTTCTGCTCCTGATAGCGCCACCAGTGGTTGATCCCGGTGCCCGAGGCGCTCGGGTCCGCGGGTAACGATAATTTGCGGCGTTCCGCGCCGGGCGCATTCGTCGCTGCGTGCGCGGCGGTCTCACGTTGCAGCGCTGCGGCATGACGTTGCAGCGCCGCTGCGCGCCGTGCTTGAGTGAGCGCCGAGTCGACTTGGTCGGGCCGCAGCATCGCTGGACCGGTGACGTGGATGCCTTGGGGCGGCCGAACGGCCGCGACGACCGACGGCCGCAACACGCTTACCGGTGGGGGTGAAAACTTCGGCCGCGGCGGCTCCGTAACCGGCACACGCGCCTGCGGAATCCCCGGATTCGCGACCGCGATCCCGGTGCCGGAGCGCCCGCTTCTCGGTTTGGACCCTACTGGAACCGGCGTGACGAGCGACACGGAAACCAACACAGTCAATGCTGCCCGAAGGAGACTGCGCACCGCGACCTCCCGAAAGGCCTTAAGCCGAGACCCCGGCACCTCTAGAAGCGCATGGTTGCACAATGGCCAGGCTTTGTCAATTTGGCCAAGTCAACCGCATGAGCGGCCACGCGGCCGGTTCGGTATTCCGACGTGGTGCTCACTTGCGATCCTCGCGACCGGAAGACGAGCGGGGCCCTTCGACGAATACCGAGCCGGTGATGAAATTGGTACGGCGTGTCTACGGTGCCGACACGAAAGTAGCCGTTCCGGACGCGCCGTCGGTGCGGTATCCCGACATCCGTGACCTGCGATCCTCGTGACCTCGAAGACGAGCAGATCACGCGCTTCCCTTCGTTCATCGCAGGGATCTTCGCCTGAGTCACGTCGAGCGAATCGTCGTCAAACAGCGTAGGCCCGAGATATCTCCCATTAAAGACGCGGAAATTCCGCGACCTTAATCGTTATCGTCAGCCAGAGTACTAGTCAGATTTTCCTCGGAACAAAACGGCAGACCGGGCCGGTTCCCATCTCGCCGGGAAAGAGCCGTGCACGACCCGGGTGACGATTTTCCGCGCGCCTCTTGCCAAGGTAGGCAATACAAGCGTATAATTACCTTGCCGGGGAAGCCCGGGGAGGTAGGCCATGCTGGGAATTCATCTGTTCCGTGCCGGCGATGCGCGGCGCGCCGTGACGCTCTGCGTCGCCGCCGCAGTTCTCTGCCAGGCGCCGGCAACCGCAGCGGCGCAATCGTCGCCGCCGCGTGCACATTCCAAAGCCCACCCGCAAGCCGCGGCCCAATCGGCCGGGGCGAAGCAGACGGCCGCGAAGCAGACCGCGGTAGCCGCGCAGCAGCGGCGCGACGTTCGCCTTCAGGTAGCCTTCACGACCCGTGCACTGGCCTCGGATCAGCAAACGCCGGTCCGAACCGCGTTGGAATCGTTTGCGCGGGATACGATCAACGGCGGAACGGGATACGTCAACTCGTTCACCGCTTGCGTCGTCGGAAGCACCGCGCTGCCGTGTCCTTCGGATCTCGGAAAGATCGACGTCCTCGTGACGACGACGGTCGGGGCGCTCGGCACGTCTAAGCAGCAGCCCGTAACGATGGCCGCGGTGTCGCTCATCGACAACCGGCAGATCGGCCAGCTCGTCGTCACGTCGGGGGACGTGGCGAAAGGCAAGCTGAGCGACGTGCTTTCGGCCTTGAGCACGGAGCAGCTTCGCGAGCTGCTCGGCACGCCGATCCTCGCCGACGGTGCGCTGACGCTCGCGGCGTTCAGCCCGTACGTGCAGCTCGTCCCCGAAACGGCGACCGACCGCAAGTATATCGACATCCTCGCGCACTACTTGGCGCAACGCCGCATCGAGACCGTTCCGTCGGCGTTCACCGGCCTGGACGCCTCCGGGACCGGGACGCCGGTCGCGACGACCATCTGCCAGAATAATCCGCGATATCTGCACTACACGGTGTCGACGCGTCAACAGCAGCGCCCGCTGCAGTTCCGCACGATCACCTACGCGCAGGCCACCGGCCAGATCATCGACTGCGGCGACCCGGCGGCGCCGATCGCGTTCAATTCGTTCACTCCGACGAGCGTGACGAATACGAAAGGCCCGATAGGCTCGATCGTGACCATCCTCACCCAGGCGTTCGTCTCGAAGTCGAACTCGTGGGCAAACGTCGGCGCGGTGGGGAACAGCCTCGGCTCGTTCATCGACGTCGATCCGACGTCGGCGAGCGTGGAGCAATCGGTCTACAACGCAAGCCTTCGGACGCTGGTCGACGACATGTGCCTCGCGCTCGCCCGGTATGCGACTGCCCGGCGGCAAGCGGAAGCGCCGGGACAGAGCGAATCGCGCCTGAATCGCCAGGACTTGTTGACGACTCAAAATCTGATCGCGCCGGAAATGAAGAGAGTGTCCACCACCGGCGGATCGACCGCGAGCGTCGGCGGCTCGTCGGCCGGTCAAGCGGCGACCGGGGCAGCGGCTTCCAGCGCCGGCACACAAAACCCGCTCGGCGGGGGAGGGATCTCCGTCGCATCGCAACCGCCGCTCGAATGCGCACCGCTTCCGCCGGCAGCTTCGAATCAGTGATGGCCTAACGAGAAGGGGACGACCGCTGCGCGGCGTCCCCCTCATCACATCGCCGACAGCGTGCCGCCAGCTAGTTCAGGTTCACCTCGAACAGACCCGCCGCGCCCATGCCGCCGCCGATGCACATCGTTACGACGACGTACTTCGCGCCGCGGCGTTTGCCTTCGATCAGGGCGTGCATCGTCATGCGGGCGCCGCTGACGCCGTACGGGTGGCCGATCGAGATCGCGCCGCCGTCGACGTTGAGCTTCTCGTTCGGGATGCCGAGGGTGTCGCGGCAGTAAACGGTCTGCACGGCGAACGCTTCGTTCAGTTCCCATAGGCCGACGTCGTCGACCGTGAGCCCGTGGCGCTTGAGCAGATCGGGCACGGCGAAGACCGGCCCGATCCCCATCTCGCCGGGATCGCAGCCGCGCACCACCATCCCGCGGTAGAAGCCCAGCGGGTTCAAGCCACGAGTGCGCGCTTCGTCCGAATCCATGATGACGACCGCGGCCGCGCCGTCGCTGAGCTGCGATGAGTTGCCGGCGGTGATCGAGGAGTCTTTCGAAAGCACGCCTTTCAGCGAGAGCAGCCCTTCGAGCGTCGTGTCGGGGCGGTTACCTTCGTCCATCACGAGCGTGACATGCTGTTCGCGGAACGCCTTCGTCTCTTTGTCCTGCTCGTACTTCCAGGCCGGGAGCGGGACGATCTCCTGGTCGAACTTGCCGGCTTCTTGCGCCGCAGCCGTGCGCTGCTGCGACTGCAGCGAGTACTCGTCCTGTGCTTCGCGGGAAACGTTATACTTCTTTGCGACGAAGTCGGCGGTCTGCAGCATCGGCATGTAGAGGTTGGGCTCGTGGCGGAGCGCCCACTCCTCGGTGAACTCGTGCATGTTCATGTCGTTCTGCACGAGCGAGATCGACTCGACGCCGCCCGCTACCATCACCTTCGCGCCGTCGACGATCACGCGGTGCGACGCCGTCGAGATCGCCTGCAGTCCCGAGGCACAGTAGCGGTTGATCGTCGTCCCCGCGACACCGCGCGGAAGCCCCGCGCGAAGCGCCGCGACACGGCCGACGTTGTGGCCGGTCGCGCCTTCGGGAAGCCCGCAGCCGAGGACGACGTCCTCGACCTCGCTGGGCTCGACCCCGGCGCGCTCGATCGCATGCTTGATGACGTGACCCGCCATCGTCGCGCCGTGGGTCTGATTGAACGCGCCGCGGAACGCCTTGCCGATCGGCGTGCGCGCGGCCGAGACGATCGCCGCCTCAGGCATGGGTCAACTCCTTGGTGTCCGATTGCGTGGCGATCGCGCCACCCTTGGGTGCGTTGTCATCCTGAGCCTGTCGAAGGACAGCCTCGTTCTCGGCGTACCACATCGGGCCGCCGTGATGCGGCGGGAAGCCATAACCGTAGATCCAGACGATGTCGACGTCGCCCGGCCGCAGCGCGATCCCGCTGCGCACCAGCTCCGCGCCGCTCTCGGCGAGCGCGCGCGTGCAGCGCGCGATGATCTCTTCATCCGACACCTGCGGGTTCTGCGGGATCCCCGCTTCCGTCGCAAGCTGCGCGATGAGCTGCTCGACCTCGGGGTCCGGGATCGGCTGGCGGCCCTTGCCGACCGCTTTGTCGTACTTGAAGAAACCCTTGCCGCTCTTTTGGCCCAGACGGCCTTGCTCGACGAGCTTCGCGATGATCGGAATGCGTCCCAGCGCCTGCCCCTGCTGTGACTGCGAGATGAAGTGGTAGACGTCCAGCCCCGACAGATCGGCGACCGCGAACGGTCCCATCGCGAAACCGAACTTGTTTTTGATGACGTCGTCGATGCGCGCCGGGCTGACGCCCTCTTCCGCGAGCTGCACCGCTTGCGCTTCGTACTCGAAGAGCATCCGGTTGCCGATGAAGCCGAACGCGTTCCCCGAGACGACCGCGACCTTGCGCAGCTTCTTGCCGAGCGCGATCCCGGTGGTCAGCGTCTGCGGCGAAGTCTCCTTGCCGCGCACGATCTCCAGCAGCTTCATGATGTTCGCCGGGGCGAAGAAGTGCAGGCCTAGCACTTTGTCCGGGCGCTTCGTCGCCGAGGCGATCTCGTCGATGTCGAGCGTCGAGGTGTTCGAAGCGAGGATGCATTCGGGCTTCGTCGCCGCGTCGAGCTTGGCGAAGACCTCCTTCTTCACCGGCATCGACTCGAAGACGGCTTCGACGACCAGGTCGACGTCGCTCAGCTCTTCGTAGTCCGTCTCCCACGAGATCGAGTTGGCCTTCGCCCACGCGTCCTCTTGCGTGAAGCGGCCTTTGCCGACGTTGTAGGTGAACGTCCCGAAGACCGTCTCGCGCGACTTCTCGACCGCGGCGTCGTTGGTCTCGATGATCGTCACCGGAATCCCGGCCTCGGCGAAGACGATCGCGATCCCGGTCCCCATCGTCCCGGCGCCGATCACGGCGGCCTGCTTGATGTCGAGCGGCTCGGTCTTCGGCAGCCCGGGGACTTTCGAAAGCTCGCGCTCGGCGAAGAAGACGTGGCGCAGCGCCGCCGACGGCTTCGACTGCACCAGCTCCAGGAACAGGCGCAGCTCGCGCGCCCAGCCGCGCTCGAACGGCAGCTCGATCGCGGCCTGCACCGCGTCGATCAGCTTGTGCGCGGCGTAGCCGCCGTTCTCTTCGGGCGGCACCATCATGTGCGCTTGCGCGACGACGAACGGCGTCGCGAACAGGCCCAGGTTCGCCACGCCGAGCTCCGCCTTCATCTGCGAGATGCGGCGCTTCGGCTTGCCGGCGTACTTCTTCGCCGCCGCGAGCACATCGCCGTCGACGACCTCGTCGAGAATTTTCTTGGCCACCGCGTCGGGCGCTTTGACCATCTCGCCCTTGAGCATCATCTGCAGCGCGTCGTTCGCGCCGATCAGGCGCGGCAGCCGCTGCGTCCCGCCGGCGCCCGGCAGCAACCCCAGCTTGATTTCGGGCAATCCCACGCGCGACTTGGCGCTCGCGACGCGGTAGTCGCACGCGAGCGACAGCTCGAAGCCGCCGCCGAGCGCGTTCCCGTCGATCGCCGCGACGAACGTCTTGTCGCTGCGCTCGATCGTCTCGATGACGTCGCGGACGGTCTTCTGCCCGTCCGGCGGGGTCGAGAAGTCGTTCACGTCGGCGCCGCCGCTGAACATGCCGTTCGCGCCGGTGAAGATCACCGTGGTCACGGCCGGGTCGTTCACCGCCGCGTCGAGCAGCGGGACCAGCTCGCCGCACAGCGCGTAGCCGAGCGCGTTGACGGGCGGGTTGTCGAGCGTGACGAGGCGGATGCCGTCGCCGGCGTCCGCGATTCGCACGCGGTGCGTGTCGTTGGTTGTGGTCGTCATGGTCTTTCTTTTTGAATCGTGCTGATGCGAGCTACGCGGTGGCGAGCGCCCGGCGCTCGACCTCGAACATCTCGTCGGCGCCCGCCATCACGTCGCCGGAGCCTTCGGTGATCTGCTTCTTCAGCCAGGCGGCCTGCGAGAGAACGTTGTGGGCGTAGAACGTCGCGGTTCGAATCTTCGCGGCGTAGAACGGGTCGTTGTCGCCCGCCGCGAGCTTCTCGGCGGCGATCTTCGCGCCACGGAAGAGCTGCCAGCCGCCCGCGACGACCCCGAAGAAGTTCAGGAACGGCACGGAGTTCGCGAACGCCTTGTGCAGGTCGCCCATCGCGCTCATGCCGATCCACTGCGCCGTGTCGCCGAGCGCCTTGGTCGCCTCGGCGAGCGGCTGCGCGAGCGCCTTGACCTCGGGGTTCTCCGACTCGCCCAGCTCCTTGGCGAACGCGCCGATCTGCTTGAGCACCTTCGTGGCCGAGGCGCCCATGTCGCGAATCAGCTTGCGGCCGATGAGGTCGAGCGCCTGAATCCCGGTCGTGCCTTCGTAAATCGTGATGATGCGGACGTCGCGATACTGCTGGGCGATCCCGGTCTCTTCGATGTACCCCATGCCGCCGAAGACTTGAAGCGCG
>JAFAKB010000070.1 GCA_019235885.1 Candidatus Eremiobacterota bacterium
GTCGTCGAGCGAAGCGCAGCGCTGCGCGGTCGTGTCGCTGCACCGGCTGCGCTCCGAGTTCTACGGCGACGCCGCCGACGAGAACGCGCTGTTCCAGCGGCTGCTGAAGGAGAGCGTGCACGAGGTCGGCCACGCGCTCGGCCTCAAGCACTGCTACCACGCGCGCTGCGCCATGTACTATTCCAACTCGGTCTTCGACACCGACAACAAGCACTCGCATTTCTGCGAGGGCTGCGAGCGGCGCAGCCGCGCGAGCAAGTCGGCCTAGGAGTTTGCCGGGCTTCGGCCCGGCAAACGACGACGGGCGGATCGGGCGAAGCCCGAACGCGAGGGTTCACCAACGGTGAACCCACTAGCAGGCAAGCGCCCTAAGCCCGGCTCAAGGCGGCTCGCCGAACGTCCGATGCCCCTTATGAACGGAACGTGTGCGGGTGGCACCGCTCCGCGCTTTTTCGTCCGCACCCGAGGGCCGCTTGAGACTGACCCTGGAGCCGCTCGTCGCCGTTCGCCGCCGGTCTTCCCCGGCGGCTGCGCTGGCCGTTACGGCGCTGACCGCGCTCGCCGCGGCGGTGCTCGCGACGTACGCCGTTCATCCGCCGGCCGGCTCGCCCGCCGCGCTGGCCGCGTCGGCCGCGCTCTTCCTGGCGGTCGCGCTGGCGAGCAGGCTGCTCGCGGGCCGCGGCCCGGCCGCGGACGCCGATCCCGACCTGAACGCCCTGCGCGGCCCCGAACGGCTTGCCTTTCCGGCGAACGGGACGCTCGGCCAGAGCGTCGCCGCGCTGACGACCGGGGTCCGTGAGGTCGCCGCCGGCGATCTGACCAAGAACCTCGCCGTCGCCGACGGCCCGCTCGGCGAGCTCGCGATCGGGCTGAACAAGCTGATCTTCGGGATGCGCGACTTCGTCGGCACCATGCACCGCGAAGCGCAGGAGCTCGGCGAGGCCGGCGGCGGGCTGCAGGCGACGGCGAGCTCCTCGCTGGCGGTGATCGAAGGCGGCGCGATCGCGCAGAAGCAGCTCGAGGACGGCATCGTCGAGCAGTCGCAGATCGTCGAAGGCGCGCTGCTCAAGGTGCGCGCGATGACCGAGGCGATCGCCGAGCTGGCCGGTTCGGCCGAGCAGCAGCGCAGCTCGCTGGACGAGACCGCGGTCAACGTCTCGTCGATGTCGGCTTCGATCGAAGAGGTCTCGGCGCAAGTCGACTCGCTGCTGACGATCTCCTCGGAGACCTCGATGACCGCCGACCGCGGAGGGACGGCGATCCACACCATCGTCGACGCGATGGCGACGATCCGCACCACCATCGAAGAGCTCGCCGCCGACATCGGCCGGCTCGGCGCGAACTCCGACCAGATCGGGGACATCGTCAAGGTCATCGACCGGATCGCCGAGCAGACGAACTTGCTCGCGCTGAACGCCGCCATCGAAGCGGCGCGCGCCGGCGAGCACGGCCGCGGCTTCGCGGTCGTCGCGACCGAGATCCGCAAGCTCGCCGACGGCAGCGTGCAGGCGACGAAAGAGATCGCCGGCCACATTCACAACACGCAGTCGGTCGTCGGCCAAGTCACCGACGCGATGCAGCGCTTGAACGAGCGGCTCGAAGCCTCGGTCGTCTCGACCGACAGCGCGTCGGGCGCGCTGCGTGAGATCGTCACCGCAGTCATGGACGCGAACCGGCAGATCGGCCAGATCAGCTCGGTCACCCGCTCGATGTCGGAGAACACGTTCCGCGTGATCCGCTCGATCGAGGAGATCACCACCTCGGTCGGCGCGAACCTCGCGGCGACCAAACAGATGGCCTCGCACTCGGACGAGGTCTCGCGGGCCTTCGACGCGATCACCGCGATCAGCTCGCAGAACGCCTCGTCGGTCGAGGTGCTCACCTACGTCAACGCCGAGGTCACCTCGGCGGCGCAGCGCATCGTCGAATCGGTCGGCGAGATGAGCCGGCGCGCCGCGGCGATCGACGCGCAGCTCGGACGCTACACCATCACGGACTCGGAACTCAAGGCGGAGGGAATCCCGGTATGAAGCTCGGTCTTCGAAGCAAACTCGTCGGCACGCTCGTCGGCGCGATCGTGATCTCGTCGGCGATCAGCGCGGTCGCGGCGCGCAACACGATGGCGACCGACCTCAACAAGCTCGCAGAGCAGCAAGTGCAGAGCGGCTCGACCGGCTTCGCCGGATACTGGGACGGCAAGCGCGATCTCGTCAAGCTGATGGTCGGACAAGCCGCCATCAACGACGTGATCCGGCGCGGCACCGCGACGCACGCGAAGAACCTCGAAGGAACGCTGACCGGGATCGCGCACCAAGGCGGCCTCTCGTTCCTCACCATCGTCGATGCCAAAGGGATCGTGGTCGCGCGCTCGACCGGCGGGCGCGCGGGCGTTCCGCTCGCCTCGCCGTTCGTGAAGCGCGCGCTCGCCGGCGAGACGGTGAGCACGGCGGCGACGCTCCCGCACGACGAGCTCGTCCCCGAATTGTTGGAGCCGCAGATCGAGTCGACCACCGCCGGCCGCGAAGGACTGGTCGAAGGGCTCGGCATCATCTCCGCGGTCCCGATCTCGGACGCCAACGAGCGCACGATCGGCGCCGTCTACGGCGGGATCGTCGTCGACCACTACTACGACATCGTCGACTCCGCGGCGCACGCGCTCGGCGGCAAGGCGGCGGTGATCTTCGAGAACGAGCTGATCTCCAGCTCGATCACGCGGCCCGACGGGACGCGGCTCGTCGACGACGCGGCCTCGGCGAAGGTCAAGGACGTCAGCTCGGCGTTCTACGGCGTCGACAACGAAGGCGGCGTCGACTACCTGGTGCGCGTCGAGCCGATCTACAACGATCAGCTCAAGGTCGTCGCGCTGCGCTGGTTCGGCGTCCCGCTCGCCACGTTCACCGGGGTGCAGGCGCACACCATGATATCGTTGCTGCTGTGGGGTCTGGTCGGGATCGTCATCGGCCTCGGGATCGCGGTCCCGGTCGTCGAGCGGATCGGCCGCCAGCTCGCGGCGCGCAGCCGCCAGGTGCGCGAGTCGGCGCAAGAGCTCTCGGTCGTCATCGTCGGCAGCGAGGTCTCAGGCGATCACGTCGCGCAGACGCGCGCGGCGGTGGAGCGCCAGGGCGAGCTGCTGATGCAGGCCGCCACGAGCGCCCCGTCCGCGAAGCTCGATGCGAACGTGCTGACCGCGACCGGCGTCTCCGAGAAGATTCTCGCCGCCTCGGCGCTCAACGCGGAGATCCTCGGCGACGTCGTCGTCATCGACACGCTGGCGACCGAGATGGCCTCGCGCACTCAGCAGGCCGTCGCGCGCGTCGGCGAGCTGAACGAAGTCGCCGCCGGCCTCGACGAGCTGGTGAGCGGATCGAAATGAGACGCGATGGCTGACGTCATCCTGTTCTTTTCGTCGAACGCCGACACGATGATCGCCACCAAGGCGCTCAAGGACGGTGGCGTCTCGGCGAAGATGATCCCCAAGCCGTCGCACGTCAATGCGACGGCCAACCTCGCGCTGAGCGTCGACGGCACCGCCGAGTCGGCAGCGATCGCCGTCCTCGGCAAAGCGAACGTCGCGCTCGGCGGCGTCGTGAAGTAACCCTCGTCAGCTAGTCTCGGTCAGCACGCGCGCGTCGGCCAGGTGGACGGCGCGCTCGCGGCCGCCGGACGCGATCACCAGCCCGCCTTCGTGGTCGAGCCGGAGCGCGGGTCCTTCGAGGATCGAGCCGTCGGCGTCGAGCCGCAGGCGGTACGGTTGCCCGCGCAGCGCGGCGCGCTCTTCCCACGCGCGGCCGACGTCGGCCGGCCGAGCGAGAACGTCGAGCAGCCCGTCCATCGCGCCGAGGATCCCGGCCAGCACCACCTCGCGCTCGACCCGCGGCGCGCGGTCGGAGAGATACGCCGGCGGCGGCTCGATCGCAGCCGCGGCTGCCGCTTCCGGCCGGCGCACGTTGAGGCCGACCCCGCAAGCCGCGAATGCCTCGGTCCCCAGCACGCGCGAGAGGCAGAGGATGCCGCCCGCCTTGCGCGCGCCAAGGTCGAGGTCGTTCGGCCAGCGGAGGTCGAGCCGGACCCCGCACGCGGCCTCCACGCCGTCGGCGACGGCCAGCGCGGTCCAGAACGGCACGGCCCACAGCGCCGCGCTCGCGACCGGCTCGGGGAGGATGGTGGTGAAGAGCAGCGCGCTGCCGGGCGGCGCGATCCAGCTCCGGCCGGCCTTCCGCCCGCGGCCGGCCGTTTGAAACTCGGCGACCAGCGTCGCACCCGCCGCGCGCGGATCGCCGAGCAGCGCGGCCGCGTCGTCGTTGGTGCTCGCCGTCTCGCGCACCGCGCGCACGCCGCCGAAGCGCGTTCCGGCGAGCGCCTCGCGCACGCGCGCCGCGTTCAGCGTCGCGAGAGGTGCGTCATCGTCCGGCACGTATCACAGGTCCGCTATGGCAGTCGAACGGACCTTGATCCTCGCCAAAGCCGACGCGGTCGTCCGCGGCTTGGTCGGTGAGGTTCTCGCGCGCTTCGAGCGGCGCGGTTACGTCATCCTCGGGCTGAAGATGCTGCGCGTGAGCGACGCGCAGGCGAAAGAGCACTACGCCGAGCACGAAGGCAAACCGTTCTTCCAAGGACTCGTCGACTACATCACCGCGACGCCGATCGTCGCGTTCGTGATCGAGGGCGAGGACGCGATCGAAGGCTGCCGCAGCACGATCGGCGCCACCAACCCGATCAAGGCGAATCCCGGGACGATTCGCGGCGACTACGGTCAGACGATCGGGCGGAACCTCGTGCACGGTTCCGACTCCGCCGCGTCGGCGCAGCGCGAGGTGAAGATATTCTTCTGCGACGACGAGCTGTTCCCGCGCGCGCACGTGCTCGGCGAGTGGATCGCGGCCAAGTGATTCGCGCGGAGCTTCGCTGACGTGTCGATCGAGTCGTTGCGCGGCGGCGGGCGCCCGCTGATCGAGAGCGTGCGCGCGCGCGAGGTGTTGGATTCGCGCGGCAATCCGACCGTCGCGGTCGCCGTCGCGACCTCGTTCGGCGCGGTCGAGGAAGCGCTGGTGCCGTCGGGCGCCTCGACCGGCGCGCACGAAGCGGTCGAGAAGCGCGACGGCGACCCGAAGCGCTACGGCGGCAAAGGCGTGCTCAAAGCGGTCGCCGCGGTGAACGAGATCGTCGGTCCGGCGATCGAAGGGATGGACTGCACCGCGCAGCGCGAGATCGACCGCGCGATCATCGAGCTGGACGGAACGCCGAACAAGGCGAATCTCGGCGCGAACGCGCTGCTCGGCGTCTCGCTCGCCGTCGCGCGCGCCGCCGCGGTCTCGCTCGGCGTGCCGCTCTACCGCTATCTCGGCGGCCCGTCGGCGGCGATGCTGCCCGTTCCGATGATGAACGTGATCAACGGCGGCAAGCACGCCGAAGGCGCGCTGCAGTTTCAAGAGTGCATGATCGTTCCGCTCGGCTTGAAGTCGGTCGCCGACGCGGTGCGCTGCGGCTCGGAGATCTTTCACGCGCTGGGGAAGATGCTGCACGAGGCGGGCCACCAGACGCTGGTCGGCGACGAAGGCGGCTACGCGCCGAAGCTCGACACGATCGACGAAGCGCTGCAGCTGCTCGTGCGCGCCGTCGAAAAAGCCGGCTACAAGCCCGGCAGCGAGGTGGCGATCGCGCTCGATCCGGCCGCGACCGAGTTCTTTCGCGACGGGAAGTACTGGCCGCACCTGCCCGACGATCACCCGCTCGACGCCCCGCAGATGGTCGGGCTGTACGAAGGGCTCTGCAACACCTACCCGATCGTCTCGATCGAGGACGGGCTGGCCGAGGACGACTGGGACGGCTGGCAGCTGCTCACGCAGCGGCTCGGCGCGCGCGTGCAGCTCGTCGGCGACGACCTCTTCGTGACCAACGTCGAGCGCCTCGAGCGCGGGATCCGCGAGGGCTGCGCCAACGCGATCCTCATCAAGGTCAACCAGATCGGAACGCTGACGGAGACGCTCGACGCGATCGAGACCGCTCACCAGGCCGGCTACCGCACCGTGATCTCGCACCGCTCCGGCGAGACCGAGGACACGACGATCGCCGACTTGGCCGTGGCGACCGGGGCCGGCCAGATCAAGACCGGGTCGCTGGCGCGCAGCGAGCGGACCGCCAAGTATAACCGTTTGATGGCAATTGCCGGCGAACTTGGGGGAAACGTGGCCCGATATCCAGGGCCCGCAGCCTTTCGAGCCCTCATACAGCCCTAGCCAAGGGCCAGTGTCGGGCGGAAGGGAGAAGGGGAAGGTCGCCCTCTCCAGCGAACCTGCCGCACCTTTCCCTATATTAAATCTTGATAATATCCGCTTGACATGATACCAGATGCGGTACTATGCTTGCACGGGTGATTTGTGAATCGAGTACGCCGGCTCCGCGAGCGCGTCGTCAATACCAAAAACAACTGTTCGTTTGAGGACCTCAGCGCTCTCTTACAAGCATTGGGCTTTTCCGTGCGACAACCTCGACGTGGCGGTTCCCATTACACCTTCAAGCACACGATTTATACGATCACCGTTCCCTACGCGCGACCGGTCAAGCGCTGCTATGTTCGTGAGGTCCTCGAGATAGTAGCACCGCTGATTGCAAGTAGCCAAGAGAACGGTGATTCGGAGGGACATCAATGAAGACGCCGACAGCTGACCCTGCAGAGAAATATCTCACGCTTCCGTATTCGCGAGAACTTGTACCGGAAGACGATGGAACGTGGTACGCTCGCATCGTCGAACTCTCCGGCTGCATGACGGTCGGCGACACGCCTGAGGAGGCGCTCGCAAACCTCGACGATGCGATGGCATCGTGGATCGAAGCGAAGCTGGAAGCGCAGGAAGAGATTCCCGAGCCGCTCGCGTCTTCGGACTTCAGCGGCAAGTTTCTCGTGCGCATCCCTAAGTCGCTTCACCGCGAGGTGAAGAAGGCGGCCGATCGCGACGGCGTGAGCCTAAATCAGCTCGTTACTATGGCGCTTGCGCGTTTGGTTGGCGCACCGACATCGTCGCGTTGATCTGCACGGCGTTTGCAATCTGATGGAGAGGGTTGCATCTTCGGATCCTCTTACGCAACTGTTGTACGAACAGGTGGCGGCACACGGACGCGCGGACTACAACGACATGCGAGCGATGCTGGAGAGGGGTGGTTTCGTGCGGCTGGAGAGCCGGCGCGACAGTGCTCACGTCCTTTTTCGCCGGGGACCAGAGATGATCTCCGTTCCCTTGTCGAAACCCGTTAATGTCTCGTATATCGAGCGTGTGATCGATATCGTCGAAGAGGGGTCATATATCGCCGAGCCTCATGACGAGGGATCGGCATTGGAAGAACGCGACGATCCTATTCGCGCGCTGGCGCGCCTCTATGAAGGCACCAGCGCAGACGCCGATCGTGCGGTTCGTGCCGGCTTACCGTCGATCACGTGGGGACATCTGGTTCAAGTCGGGTACACACCTCAAGAGCTTGCGGCGATCGTCGGATGCAGTGAAGAGGCGATCGCGCGCAAGCACGATCGACGAGAGGTACTTGACGTCGCAGAGGGCGATCGGACCATGCGACTGGTACGTATCACCGGCGATGCGATCGCGGCGTTTGGCGATCCGGCCAAGGCGGTGCGCTGGATGCGAAAGCCAAATCGAGCGCTAAGCGGAGAGCGCCCGATCGATGCAGTCGTCACCGAGCACGGCCTCTCTCTCGTCCGTCGAGCGGTAGGGGTCGTCGCATACGGCGGAGTCGCATGATACGCGCCTGGCGCTTGACGCGCCGGACGCACGCGGTTCCTTCGAGTGCCGCATTCAGCGGAAGAGGAGCGGAGCTGAATGGTGGCCGCTGGAACGCGGTTGGAACACCAGCTGCTTATGGGTCGGCTTCCGCAGCGCTGGCGGCGCTGGAATATCTCGTCCACGTCGATCCCGAAGAGCTGCCAGCTGATCTCGTATTCGCCGAAGTTTCTTTCGACGAAGTAGATGTGGAGAGTTGCACCCCGCCACCGGGCTGGCGCGAGAGTGGCTCGGAAACAGCGGTCACCTTCGGCGAAGCATGGCTCCATGAACAACGGAGCTTGGTCCTCGCCGTGCCATCCGCCGTGATTGCATTCGAAATGAATTACGTTTTCAATCCGGCACACGATAGGGCCGGGACGCTCACCGTCGCTGAAAATCTGATCGACTTCATCTTCGACGATCGCTTACTGCCGCTGAGTGGCCGCCAGGAGCACCCCCGACAGGGTCCCTGAAGACCGGGTCGCTGGCGCGCAGCGAGCGGACCGCCAAGTATAACCGTTTGATGGCAATTGCCGAAGACTTAGGTGCGGGCGCGGCGCGATACCCCGGGGAGAGAGCCTTCACGGCCTTGTCGAAACGAGAGGCGCGGGGGCCCGTAGCTCAGCGGTAGAGCAGCCGGCTCATAACTGGTCGCGCGCTGGTTCGAATCCAGCCGGGCCTAGCTCCCCCGATCGGCGATGAATCTTTGACGTGACCGCTCCCTCGTCGCTCGTCTTTCCGCGGGATCGGCTGTTCTTACGGCTCGATGCGGTCCGGCGCGCCCCGATCGCGCTCGTCGTCGCCGGCGCCGAGACGGGGAAGAGCACCGCCGTCCGGGCGTACTTGGCGGCACGGGCGATCGCGCACGTGCGGGTCGGCCACCAGCCGGAGTTCCTGCGCGGGCTGGTCGATTCGTTCGCCGCCGTCGCGCCGGCGCTCCGCTCGTCGGCCTCGGGCGCGCTGGCGCGCTTCGCCGGCGGCGACGGCGAAGGGACGGTCCTGAGCTGGCTGTGCGAGCACCTCGCCGGCGTGGCGACGACCGTCGTCGTCGAAGAGCTCGAGCTGATCGGCGCGGAGCCGCGCAGCGTCGCCCTGCTGCGCGGCCTGATCGACGCGACGATCCCGCGCATCCGCTGGATTCTGGTCGGGCGGGAGGCGGCCGCCTTCCCGGTCGCGCGCTGGCTCGCCGGCAGCCTCACCGACCTGCCCGTCGACGACGACGACCTGCGGATCGATCTGGGGGAAGCGCGCGCCGCTGCCGCCGCCGCCGGCCTGGTGCTCGACGAGCTGCTTCTCGCCAAGCTGCACCGTGCCGCGGCCGGCAGCCCGCTCCGCCTGGCGGTCGCGCTGGCGAGCGGCCGTGCCGACGAAGGTGAATCGCACGCCGAGCTCTACGACCGCCTCGCCGCCGCCGCGCTCGACGCGTGCGACGAGCGCACCCACCAGCAGTGGTGCGAGGCGGCGCTGGTCGGCCGGTTCGACGCGGCGCTGCTGCGCGCGATCGACCCCGGCACCGACGCCGAAGCGACGCTCGCCGCGCTGACCGCGGCGGGGTTCGTCTACGCCGACGACGACGGGACGCGCGCGTTTCACGAGCCGTTCCGGGAGCGGCTGCTGGCCCATCTGCAAGCGCTGCCGCGCGCGCGCCGCGAGGCCTCGTACGCCCGCGCCGCCGCCGCGCTCGAAGCGAACGGGCGCTGGCCGGAGGCGGTCGCGCTGCGGATGCGCGCGCCGGACGGCGAGCGCATCGCCTGCGCGCTCGAGGCGCGCGGCTTCCGGGCGATCGACTCGGGCGAGATCGCGACGGTCCGCGAAGCGCTCGAAGCGGTCCCCGACGAGATCCTGAACCGCCACCCGATCGCGCTGGCGATGCGCGCGCTCGTCGCCTCGCTCGACGAAAGCTACGACCTCTCCGAAGCCTGGTTCCGCATGGCGATCGACGCCGCGAGCGAGAGCGTGCGGCGCTCGATCGTGGTGCGCTACGGCCTCGATCTGGTGCGGCGCGGGCGCACCGACGTGATCGAGCTGCTCGAGGCCGAAGCGGCCCGCGGCGGCGCCGCCGAAGGCGACGACTTCGCCGCCGAGCTGTACGGTCTGCTCGGCACCGCGTACGTCGGCGCGCGCCGGCTCGACGACGCGCGCGAGGCGGCGCGGCGCGCGCTCTCCCGGCTGCACGACGTCTCCGACGTCGGCGTGCGCGCGCGCATCCTGCACCAAGCCGCCTACGTCGCGCTGAACGACGGCGACTACATCGCCGCGAAAGACCTCGCCGAGCGCGCCTACGAGACGGCCGAGTCGGCCTACCTCTACGACCTTGCGGCGCGCGCGCTCAGCGTGCTCCACAACGTCGCGGTCTTCTACGACGACGACCTGCCGGCCGGGCGCCGCGCGCTGGCGAAGCTCGACGGCGCCGCGCGCAAAGCCGGCAGCACCACGCTTCGTTTATATGCGATCCTCAATGCCTACGGGCTCGAAGTCGACGCCGGCGACAACGAGGAGATCGCGCGGCTCGACGCCGAGCTGCGCGAGCTGCGCATCTTCCTCACGCCGATGGCGAGCGAGGCGCTCTTGCCGGCGCAGGCGCTGCGCGCGGCCTGGGACGGTCGCTTCGAGCACGCCTACGGGCTGCTGGCGCCGAGCGCCGAGAAGCTCTTTGACGACGACCGGACCGCCTATCGCTGGGCGGAAGTCGCGGTCTACGCCGCCGCCGCCGGAAAGCGCTCGGAGAGCGCCGCCGCGATCCGCCGTTGCCGGGACACCCTGCGCAAGGCCGATCCGGCCGACCGGCTCATGTTCCGCGCCCGCGCCTACCTCGCGCTGGCCGAGATCCTGCTCGCCCACGACGGGCGGGCGCGCAGCGCGCTCGCCGAGCTGCGGGTCCTGGCCCGGCGCGGCGGCCCGCGCTTCGCGGCGCTGGTCGAGGCGGTCCGCGGGCTCTACCTGCGCTGGACGAGCGGCTGGCACGGCGCCCCGCCGCTCGCCGAAGCCTTCGAAAACCTCGAGCGGCTCGACCTGGGCGGGGTGGCCCGGTTCTTCGGCGCGCTCCCGCTGCCCAGCTCCGACCGCGCTCGGCTCGGCCTGCTCAGCGAGACCGAGAAGCGGATCCTCAGCGCCGTCGCGTCGGGCGCGACCAGCAAGGAGATCGGGGTCGACCTGGACCGCAGCTCGCAGACGATCGACGTCCACATCCGCTCGATCTGCCGGAAGCTCGGCTGCAGCGGGCGGCGCCAGGCCGTCGCCCTGGCCCTGCGCGAGGGGCTGATCGGCGAGCGCCGTCGGCAGGAACGGTCGGCAGGGTAGACCTCTTCCGACCGCTACCTAATCTTGGGTAGTGTAGAGGCGGGCGAAACGGCGGTACAGTGATCTCGGACACGCGGCACGGATGTGCGCGATGTGGGCGGAGAAGGACCTCATGCAGCTCAGCGTCAGTACGCGACACGGCGACCAACGGCTCGCCGAGGCGCTCAACGAACAAACCCGGGAGCTCGCTGCGGCGGCGCTCGATTTGGTCCCCCCGCCCGACCGTACCGTGGCGGCGGAAATTCTCGTCATGCGGTTCGTCGAGCGCTTCGCCGGCGCGGTGGGAGCGGCCGACTGGACGCGGCTGCTCAACTGGGTCGACCTGAGCTGCCGCCGGTACGCCGGAATTCTGCCGGTCGGGACGCTCGTCGCCGCCGCCGCGAAGGCGATCGCCGACGAGCTCGACGACGTCCCCGGCGTGCGGATCAGCTCCGGCGAGCTCGAGGTGGTCTGCGCCGAGGTCGACCGGCTGGCGGCGCGGCCGCGGCTCGTGCGCGACGCGGCGCGCCACGAGGCGCTCGACGAGATCGACGTCGCGCTCGACGATTTGATCACCCGCCTCGACGGCGCCGACCAGCTCACCGCCGAGCACTCGCGCGCGGTTTCGACGTGGTGCGCGCGGCTCGCGCAGCGGCTCGCGCTCGCCAAGCACGACGCGGTCTTCGTGACCCGCGCCGGACTGGTGCACGACGTCGGCAAGATCACCACGCCCCTCTCGATTCTCAACGCACCACGCACGCTCGACGAAGAAGAGATGGCGGTGATGCGCAACCACGCGGTCGCGGGCGCGGCGATCGTGTCGGAGATTCCGCTCGTCGCACACCTCACGCCCGCGGTGCGCAACCATCACGAGCGCTTCGACGGGCGCGGCTATCCCGACGGCTTGCGCGCCAGCACGATCCCGATCGCGACGCGCATCGTCACCGTCGCCGACGCGTTCAACGCGATGATCGGGCGGCGTCCGTACCGCCCGCCGTTCTCTCCCGCGGTCGCGCTCGAGCGGCTCGAAGCGAATCGCGGCACGCAATTCGATCCTATCGTCGTCGACGCGATGATCGACGTCGTCACCAACCGCGCCCAACAGGAGCGTCTCTGATGCGCAAGGCTTTCGCTGTCCCCGCGCTCGCGACGCTGACCATCGCCGCGCTCCTCGCCGGCTGCACGGGCGGCGGCGTTTCCTCACTGACGCCCAGCGACTCCGGCCACGCGCTGTACGCGTCGAACCAATCCCGCGCGCTCCCCGCGCAGTCGCCCACGCCGACGCCGGCAGCCACGCCGACGCCGTCGGGCGGCCTGCTCGGCGGCCTCCTCGGCGGCGTGCTCGGGCTCGTCGGTGGGCTCGTCGGATGCGTCGCCGGCACGCTGACGTCCGCCGGTTGTCACAGCGCGCAAAACACGAACGTGGCAGCGACGTCGTCGTACCAGAACGGACTCGGGGCGCGAGATCTGTGGTCGGCGTACGCCTTGGCGGCGCCGCAGTTCGGCGCGGTTGCGAACGGCCGCACGATCGCGGTCGTCACCGCGTATCCGGCACCGAACGCGGAGAGCGATCTCGCCGCGTACCGCCGCGCGTTCGGGATGCCGGCATGCACCTCGTCGAACGGCTGCTTCAAAGTGATCGCGCAAGGTTCGAGCGCACCGGTTCCCGCGTGGGCGATGGAGACCGATATCGACCTCGCGATGGCGTCGGTCGGATGCCCCACGTGCCGGCTGGTGCTGGTGGAAGCCGCGAGCAGCGAGATCGCAGCGCTGGCCGCCGCCGAAGACGCCGCGGCAGCGCTGCATCCGGCCGCGATCACCAACAGCTACGGCGTGCCGGAATCCGCCGACAGCTCCGCGCTGGCCTCGCACTGGAATCATCCCGGGGTCGCGATCACCGCCAGTGCGGGCGACGCGAAGAGCGCCACGTTCCCGGCAACGCTCGCGTCGGTGACGGCCGTCGGCGGCACGGTGTTGGCGAAGGACCGCGCGGTCGCGCGCGGCTGGTCGGAGGCTCCGTGGACGAACTCGGGCGCCGGCTGCAGCACGCAGGAACTCAAGCCGGACTGGCAGACCGACTCGTACGGTTGCGCGAACCGCGCCGTCGCCGACGTCTCGGCGGTCGCCACGTCGAATCCGGGGATCGCGATCTACGACAAGGCCGCGGGCGGCTGGATCGTGGTGACGGGAACGAGCGTCGCGGCGCCGCTGGTCGCGGGCCTGTACGCGGCGGCCGGCAACTATCCGAGCACGGCGGTCGGCGCCGGCGGGATCTACGCGAACGCGAGCAAGCTGCACCCGCTCGCCGGCGCGTTCTCGCAAGGGACGCCGGACGGCCTGGGAGCGTTCTGAACGAAGGGACGGCGGTGCCGGGCGGGCAAACCCGCCCGGTCCCGGCGCCATAGTCTATCGGTTAGGACGCCGCCCTTTCAAGGCGGAGAGACGGGTTCGACTCCCGTTGGCGCTACCACCGATCCACCGATCTTGGATCCGCCGCCGGTCGGAACACGCCCTTGCCGCGTCACCTTGCGCGCGAAAGCAGCAGTGAAGCAAGGGCCAAACAGAAATAGAATCCAGGAAAGGCGATGTTGTAGAACACCCCTGCGCGTGCGTGTGCTATCAGTGCGCCGATAAAGTACAGCACCAGCCCGGCAGCTGCCGCCGTTTGTATCACGGGCACGCCGAGCAGGCCGAGCAGCAGCCCTGCGGCGCCCGCCAACTTGAGACCGGCGAGCCCCGGCAGCCACGAGCGTGGGACCCCGACTTCGGTAGAGGTCTTCAGCACGAATTTCGCCTTTGCGAGATCGGCGAACCCTGCTCCCGCGTTCGCCAAGATCGTCGCCGCGGGCACCGCCACGAAGAGCGCGTTCATCTCAGGCGTCCTGTGCAATGCGGACGGCCAAGTGCGCAAGACGCGCGGGATCGGCGACCACGTCGAAGTGAACAACGAGCTCCCCGACGACGCGCACGAGCAGAACCGAACGAATTTCGGCACCGTCGCGAACCACAATTCCGGGCCGTCCGTCAATGAAGGCGAGCCGAGCTCGACGTGCGTTGGCGCGGTACGCGCGGGCCTCCGCAACGACCGCCTGAACGCCCTGAATTCGTTGTGGTGCTCCACGCCGAAGTACCTGAGGGTCCGCGGTCCTTACGACGGCGGGATCGAGCACGGCGACGAGACCTTCCGTGTCACCTTCTTGCGCTGCACGCAGAAACGCTTGCACGACGTGCCGCGCTTTTGCGACGTCTGCGATTGGAGCGAACGGACGGCCGCGAACCCGCGCTCGCGCACGGCTGGCTAGCTTCTTTGCCGACTCGGTCGAGGTCCCGAGGATGTGTGCGATCTCCTCAACGGCACTCCGAACGCGTCGTGGAGGACGATTGCGACTCGCTGTGGCGGGGTTAGCTCGGTGAGGACGACCACAAACGCGGCGGTTAACTCTTCCGAGAGCAGCGCAGCCTCTTGGGGTATGTCTGCCGCGTCGTCCGCAGGCAACGAGGCTGCCTCGTACGGAATTTCGCGGCGACGACGCAGCGTGTCAAGGCAGCATCGCGTGGCGACGGTCGTTAACCACGCCGGCACATTCCGAACCCCGCTCGTGTCGCTGGACTGAAATTTGATCCACGTCTCCTGCACGACGTCTTCCGCTTCGGATTGCGAGCCGAGCACCCGGAATGCAATTGCCAGCAGATGCAGCCGTTCTCGCTCGAACGTAGCTACTCGGTCCGTGTCCTTCGCGTGGGGCGCACAAGCCATCACGTTCACCTTGCCCTTTGCCATAGGTTGCCGTGTCATCGACGCAGCGGGAGTGAAAAAGGTGACTCGGGGCGAGGAGAAATGCCGGTGTTCCCGGTCTGGAGCGGCCCGGCGGCTGCTCCTCTCCTGACGCTGCAATGAAAGGCGCCGGTTCCCGTCGGACGAGCAAGCCGGGCTAGCGCTCCAAGGGGACGGCGGCGAGCACGCCGGAGTCGTGCCGGACGCTCCCGAATCCGTAGGGATGCGCATCAGCGGGGCGCGCGAAGAGGCAAGTACGCCGACGGCGATCGCAGACGACACCGCCCGGCTGGCGCGCATCCTCGCCGACGAGGTGAGTCCGCGCTGGCTCCGTGAGCTGCACAGCTACCTCGCGGTCAAGTCGCAGTTCGTCCTGTACGGCAACGTGCGGGACACCGTCGCGATCCCGGTCGGTCCGAACGCCTACGATCTGCGCACGGTCACCGAGGCGGTCGTCGACACGCTCGCGCTGCGTGGCTACGAACACGTGTGCACCGTCGATCCGGTCCACGGCGTGACCTTGCTGACGCCGACCGACGCGGCCAACGAGGAAGGCCGCGTTCGGGCGTCGATCCTGTGGGCCGAAGGGCTCGGCCGCGGTTTGATCCAGGAGTTTTCCCGCGACGAGAGCTCGGGCCGCACGCGCGCCGCGGCGCCGTTCCCGGCTGCCGTCGAGTTCGCCGAGCGCGTCGCGCACGACCGCAGCGCGCGCGCCGCCGTTTTGTTCGACTACCTCATGGGGAGCCAGAACTTCGGCGCCTTCGTGCGCGCGCTCGTCGCGAGCTATGAAGCGCAGGCCGATCGCTGGTTCAATCCGATCCTGTGGTTGGCGGATCGCGAAAACGACCTGCCGCCGTGGCTCTCGCTCGGCAACCCGCGCGTTCGCGTCCTCTCCGTCGCGCGTCCGGACAAGCTCGTGCGCCGCACGATCGCATCGTCGCTGCTGCGCGGGATTCGCGGCTACGACGCGCTCAGCTCCGAGGACCAGAACCGCGTCGTCGACGAGTTCACCTTGCAGACCGACGGGATGACGCTGAACGATCTCTCGCTGATCGCGAACTTCTGCGCGGACCGGGGCCTCGACGCGTCGCGAATCGCCGAGGGCGCGCGCAGCTACAAGCTCGGCATCACCGAGAACCCCTGGGCCAGAATGGGACGGCGGGAGCTGATCCAGGCGGAGGCGCGCATGCGCGAGCGCGTCTGCGGTCAGGAGCCCGCGGTCACGAAGACGCTCGACATCATTCGGCGCGCGCTGAAAGGTCTGTCGGGCGCGCAGCACGGCGGCGGCATCACCACCAAACCGAAGGGCGTCCTGTTTTTCGCCGGCCCGACCGGCGTCGGAAAGACCGAGCTCGCGAAGAGCCTCACGGAAGGGTTGTTCGGCGACGAGCGCTCGTACATCCGGTTCGACATGAGCGAGTTCAACCACGAGCACGCCGACCAGCGGCTGATCGGCGCGCCGCCGGGCTACATCGGCTTCGACGCCGGCGGCGAGCTGACCGACGCCGTGCGCGAGCGGCCGTGCTCGGTCATCCTGTTCGACGAGATCGAGAAAGCCCACGGCAGAATCCTCGACAAGTTCCTGCAGATCCTCGACGAGGGCCAGCTCACCAGCGGCAAAGGCGAGCGCGTCTACTTCAGCGACTCGATCATCATCTTCACCTCGAACCTCGGCATCACCAGCGAGCTCGAGCAGCAGCGAGGGAAGATCTCGTACGCGGAGGTCGAGGAGCGCATCCGGCGCGGGGTTACGCGGTACTTCAAAGACGAGCTCGGCCGGCCGGAGCTGCTGAACCGAATCGGCGACAACATCGTCGTGTTCAACTTCATCGCCCCCGACGTCGCCGATCAAATCCTCGACAAAATGCTGCGGAACGTCATTGCGAGGCTCGCCAAGACGCAGAAGATCGAATTGAGAATCGACGACGCGGTCTGCAAACAGCTCTCTGTGCACGTCAAGTCCGATCTGTCGAATGGCGGCCGCGGGATCGGAAACGCGCTCGAGTCGTTGCTGATCAACCCGCTCGGCCGGGTGCTCTGGGACCTCGACGTCGCCGAAGGAACGGCGATACGCGTCACGCAGCTGGCGTTCGAAGACGGCGTGCCGGTACTCCAGGCCGAGCGGCTGCAGGGTTGATGCAATACAGGTGCGTCGCCGCCGACTGCCCGCTGCCGGACGAGAGATACGATGCGAAGTTGCGGCGGCCGCCGGCGTGCCGGCTCGGCCATTGCCGCGTCGAGCCGGTCGATGCGGCCGGACCGCCGCCCGCGCGGCAGTCGTACGAGGCGATGCCGGGTGACGCCACCTGGGTACCACGGCCGCGCCGTCCGCGCAGCACGGCCGTGCTGATCGTCGGCGAGCGCCGATTCGCGTTGCCGCACGAGTGCGTTCTCGGGCGAAAGGGAGACATCGCGCGGGACGCCTTCGGCGACGACGTGAGCGTGTCGCTGGAACACGCGCGGCTAACCGTTCACGGCGACGTCGCATACCTCAAGAACGTCTCGAACGGCGGGCATGCGCTGGTCGTCAACGGCGCGTCGCTCGCGTTCGGCGACGAAGCGAAGCTGAAGCTGGGGAGCAGCCGCGTCCGGTTCGGATCCAGCTTCACCTGCGTGATCGAGCTGATCGAGTAAGCCGGACGGTTCAGCGCGTGTTTTCGCGAACGATTCGATCGACGATCGGCGCCGGGAGCCCCGCGGCGAGCATCTCCATGATGACGGCGCCGTGCTTCCAGCGCCGCGGCTGTACCATCGGCACGATGCGTTCGGTCCACCCGTTCTTGGCTTTGAAAATCAAGCGGTGGCGACGAACGGGCGGTTCGCTGACGGCCGTCGTTTCGTTGATGTTGATGCGATAGTAACGCCCACCGATCTGGGTCTGGTAGTTCAGCGCGACGCGCGGAACCGGCTGTTCGCTGACCACATGGGCATATTGAAGGCTCGTGTGCGGCGGCAATCCCGCCGGTACGACGATCGTGAACGGCATGTGCTGCTGCGCTTGCGCGACGGTGAGCTGGTCGGCGCGATGAATGAGCGGCGGCATCGGCTTCGACGAACCGTCCAGCCACATGAGATGCGCAAGGGCCGGCGGTAGCGCACCCGAGGCCTGCGCAGCGACGCCCCCGAGCGCGAGCACGCCGAGCACGACGCTCGTGTAAGCGAAGCCGCGCGACCGAGTGTGCCGGACGGCCGGCGCGTTCTTCGCGCTCCACGGCCCGGGCGGAACGTTTGGAATCGCGACGCGCGCAAAGCGCCGCGCGACCGCCGCCGTGATGGTCTGCTCTTCGTTCATGATGCCGCCTCCGGCGCCGTTGCCGGCGCGGTCGAATCGCTGAGAAGTGGCCGCAAGCGCTGCCGGGCGATCATCAGCCGGAAGCGCACCGTCGCGGCCGGTACGCCGAGGACGCGGCCGGCCTCGCTGCTCGACAAGCCCACGAAATACCGGAGCTCGAGCACGAGCCGCAACGGCTCGGGCAGCGAGCCGATCGCCGCTTCGAGGTCGAGCCGAGCGCTCGGATCGTCGCGTGTCGAGACGCCACTCGCATTTTCATAGCCGACCGCCTCCCGCCGCCGCCGGCGCGCTCGCGCGCGAGCGTGATCGCGAGCCTGTGAGACGATGATCCGGTACGCCCAGCCGGGGAAGGCCCGCGCGTCGGAGAGGCTCGGCAGCTTCGCGCAGATCGCGGCGCACGCTGCCTGCGCCGCATCTTCCGCGGCGGTGCGCTCGCTCAGGATCGACCACGCGATCCGGTACGCGTTCGGCCACAGCGCGTCCACGAGCGCTTCGTAGTCCTGTTCCATCCCGGTCGAGGCGGCTCGCGCCAAGTCCGAGAGCCCGGCGACATCCTTCACATCGGACAAGACGCCGGCCGGGGCAGAAGTGTTTGCTCCGGCTCGCTCATCGGGCGATCAGGTCTCCTGGCGCAGCTCGGCGAGCCAGAAGCCTTTGCGCTCGAGCTGCACCGGGAGGCCGTTGGCGAGCGCGTCCGCCGAGACGCGGCCTTCGTCGGTCCACGCGCCGCGCAGGCTGTTGAACGTGCGCAGCTCGTACGAGCCGCTCACGCCGTCCCCGAGCCGCAGCGCGGTCGCGATCGTTCGCTCCGCGGTGTTGCCGGCGAACAGAACGAGATCGCTCTCCTGGCGCAGCGCGAGCGTGACGGCCGCGTGGTCGAGCGACTGCACCGCGTCGCTGACGTCGTCTTCGTAGGCGACGTACGGCGAGGGCTGGTGGAAGGCGAAGTTCGAGTACATGCGCAGCTCCGGGACGCGCACGACGAACCAGGTGAGCGCGTTGCCGCGGTACGGCAGGTTCTGCACGCCGAGCCACTTCCAATCCGGCGCGAGCCGCGGCGAGACGGTCGGCGTTCCGCCGGAGAGGTCGAGCCCGGCCGCGCCTTCGACCGCGGCCCACAGGTAGCGCGGCGGAAACCACGGCGAGAGCATCATCCCTTGGTTGACGAGCGTCTCGCCGTGCAGCCACTCCGAGAACTGGCCCGGCACCGTGTTGTTGCGGCGCGGGTCGCGCGAGTAGTGCCGGAAGCTCGTGCCGAGCGCGTACGCCATGAACGCCGCGTTGAAGCGCGCCGCCGCGAACGCGAACCAAAAGGTGACGCCGACCCACACCCCGCCGAGCAGGCCGTAGCCGTGTGTCGGGCCGTAGTTCGGCGCGTCGCGCGGCACGGTGCGGATGCCTGCGCTCGTCCAGAAGTCGTCGCTGCTGAGCCGGCTGATGATGCGCGCCGCCGTCTCGTCGTCGGCCACCCCGAACATGACGGGAAAGACGAGGTCGGCGGTCACGTCGCTGCGCGGCTGGTCGTCGATCCCGATGTTGAGGTAGTACAAGCCGTTGTCGGGATTGCGCAGGTGTGTGTTGATCGCTTCGCGCAGCTCGGCCGCCGCCCGGCTGAACTCGGCGCTCGTCTCGTGATGCTCCAGGACGCGCGCCATGTGGCCGATCGTCTCGAGCGCGGCGAAGCACTCGGAGTTCAGTTCCGTCGTCGCGCCGGAGAGCCGGTAGTTCTCGATCACGTTGCGCCAGCCGACGATCCCCCAGTCCTGCGTCTTCTCGGAGGTGCACCACACCAGCCCGCGCTCGTCGCGCTGCGCGAGCACGTACCGCGCCGCCTTCAGCGCCGTCGGGTAGACGCGCTCGAGGAACGCGCGGTCGCCGGTGGTGTTGTAGTGGTGCCAGAGCGCGAGGATGAGCAGCGGTGTGTCGTCGTTGACGTTGAGCCCGTAGTCCGCCGTCTCGCCGGTGCGGACGTCGTAGTACTCGACGATCATCCCGCGCTTCTCTTGGCGCTCAACGTACGCCAACAGCGAGTCGCGGGCGAACTCGGGCGTGAGGTAGTCCGCCCCGAACGCGAACCACGCCGTGTCGCGCGCGACGCTGTTGTTCGAGCGCGCCGGGTCGTTGACGAAGGCCCAGCCCGTCGGCGTGCGCAGCTCCGTGCGCAGCATGTTCGCCTTCGCCCACAGCACGCCGCGGTTCACCTCGGCGTCGGGCGTCACGACGACCGCGCGCGCCAGCACCTCGGCGTAGTGCGCCGACGTGCGCGCGAGCGCGTCTTCGGCGCCGGGCAGCGCGCGGAAGCGTTTGCGCGCCGCCTCGTGGCCGTTGAGCGCGAAGGTCAGCGTGTACGCGACCCGCGCGGTTTCGCCCGGGCGCAGCACGTGGCTCGAATGGAACACGCCGAGCGGGTCGCCCTCGCCGCTGTCGGTCGTGTTGTGCAGCACCGGCCGGTGGTCGGCGAGCGCCTTGGCGTGGTCGACCGTCGTCTCGTAGCTCGCCGGCCGCTCGGAGATCGCGAACACCCGAACGTAGTCCGGATTCGCCCCGCGGTTGTGCGCGAGAAAGGCGCGCAAGCCCGGGTCGTACGCCACCACGACGTCGTGCCCCAAGCCGCCGCGCAGCTGGCAGAACGCGTACGAGCCGATCCGAACCTCGTCTTGCCCTTCGTTGCGCAGCTCCAGCACGTAATACGCTGCCGGCGGGTCGACGCGCTCGCCGTGCGGCTTGCCGCTCAGCACGAAGAGCGTTTCGTGCACGGCGACGCCGTTGGTGAGCGTGAACTTGTGCTCCTGGCGTTCCGGGTGGATGTCGAAGCTGCCCGGCAGCGCGCCCAAGTGGATCCCCGTGCGCTCGTCCCAGTGGTGCAGCACCACCGTTCCGAGCATCACCTCGCCCGCGTCGACCGAGTAGAACTTCTCGATCGCGCCGGTCGCCTTGATCACGAGACAGCAGCGCGGCGCACCGAGCGTGCTGCCCGCCGCCATCTCGCCGTCCGCGATCGTATACGCTGCGAGGCGCGCGCCGGTGCCCGGCGAGCGCGCGGAGTCGGCGGCCACCGCTCAGAGGCTTCCGGATTTGCGCATCAACCCGCCGTCGATCACGTACGTCGCGCCGGTGACGTACGCGGCTTGGTCCGAGGCCAGGAAGGCGCACAGCGCGGCGATCTCCTGCGGCTGGGCCATGCGGTGCAAAGGAATCTCGTTCAGCAGCCTCTCCATCTCGCTGCGGTCTCGTTTGAGGTCCGCGTCCATCGGCGTGTCGACCGCGCCCGGCGCGACGTTGTTCACCGTGATCCCGTGCGGCGCCAGCTCGACCGCGATCGTGCGCGTCAGCATCCGCAGACCGCCTTTGGTCGCGCAGTACGCGGCGTTGCCGGGCATCGTGATGTCCTCGTGCACCGAGGAGATGTTGATGATGCGCCCGCCGCCGCCTTGATCGACCATCTGCTTGGCGGCGCGCCGGCTGCACAGGAACGGCCCGGTCAGGTTCACCGCGACGACCTTGTGCCAGTACTCGGTCGGCGTTTCGAGGAACGGGTGCTTCTGCTCGATCCCGGCGTTGTTGACGAAGACGTCCAGCCGCCCGAACGTCTTCACCGCGTGCTGGACGAGCATGTCGACCTGCTGCTCGTCGCTCACGTCGGCCGCGACCGCCACCGCGCTCCCGACCGTGTCGAGCGCGTGGGCGAGGTCGTCGGCTTTGTCGCTCGGGCCGACGTAGTCGATGACGACCTTCGCGCCGTCGCGGACGAACTGCGTCGCGATGGCGCGCCCGATCCCGGTGGCGGCGCCGGTGACGACGGCGACTTTGTCTTGCAGGTTCATGACGATGATCCGATGCTCGCGATGTCGGGTGGAAAGGGGAGTGAGAGCGTCCAGTCCAGCGCGACGCGCGTCTTGCGGTACGCGCCGTGCAGACGCGAGAGATAGTACGCGCGCCACAGCAGCCACGCGGGCAGGCCGGCAATGAGCGCGCGGCCGCCGAGGTCGGCGAGGCCTTCGCGGTCGCCGAGCGAGGCCATCATCCCCAGCGAGCGATAGCGCATCGGGCGCGTCGCGCCGCCGCGCAGCGACGCGACGAGGTTGCGCGCGAGGAGGGCCGCTTCGCGCACCGCGTGCTGCGCCGTCTGCGGATACGCGCCGCCGCCCGGCTTCGGCACGTGCGCACAGTCGCCGAGCGCCCACACGCCGGGCCGCTGCGGCACCGAGAGATCGGCGTTCACCGCGATCGCGTGGTGCGCGGCGTGCGGGACGTCGAGCTTCTCGACCAGCTCCGGGACGCGCACGCCGGCCGCCCACACCACCGTCTTCGCTGCGTGGCGAACGCCGGATTTCAAGGTAAGACCGCCCGCGTCCACCGACGCGACATCGTCGCGCAGGATCAGCTCGACGCCGCGCCGGGTGAGCATCGCGCGCGCGCGCTCGGAGAACCGCTCAGGGAACTGCTCCAGCAGGCGCGCACCACCGGCGACCAGCACGACGCGAACGCGCTCGGAGCCGAGCGCGGGATACTCGCGCCGCATGCGGTTCAGGTACGCAAACGTCTCGCCGGCCGCCTCGACGCCGGTGAAACCGCCGCCCACCACGGCGACGGTGAGCAGCGCGCGCCGTTCGCCGGCGTCCGCGACGGTCGCGGCTTCGAGCGAACGGATCAAATGCGCGCGCAGGCGGACCGCGTCGTTCAGCGTTTTCAGCGGGAGCGCGTGTGCGTCCGCGCCGGGGACGCCGTGCGTCGTGCTGACCGCGCCGAGCGCGATCACCAGCTGGTCGTACGCGATGCCGTTCACCTTGCCGGTGACCGGGTGGCGCGTGGAGACGCTGCGCCGCTCGAAGTCGACGTGCTCGACCTCGCCCAGCACGAACCGCGCGCGCGGCACGCTGGTGCGGAACGGTTCGGCGACGTGGCGCGACTCCAGCGCGCCGCTCGCGACCTCCGGCAGCAGCGGGGTGAAGAGCGCGAAGTTCTGGCGGTTCACCGCGGTGAGCGCGAGCTGCGGCTCGCGGCGGTGCCGTGCGAGCGCGCGCGCAAGGGTGAGGCCGGCGAAGCCGGTGCCGAGGACGACGACGCGCGCGCTCACGGGTATCTCCTATGCATGTGGACGTTCGGCATCAGCGAGGTCACGACGTGGCCGTGGCGCTACGACGAAGATCTCGCGCGGTACGCGCAGCTCGGCGCGCGCGCGATCGAGGTGTGGGAGTTCAAGCTCGCCGGCGATACGGGAGCGCGGCGCGAGCAGCTCGCCGCGGCGCGCCCGCACGGGCTCGGCGTCTCGTCGTTTCAGGCCGCCGTGCACTCGCTCTTCCCGACGCGCATGCAGCCCGAGCCCGCGAGCCTCGACGCGCGGCGGGACGCCTTTCTGCGCGCGCTCGAATCGGCGGCGCCGCTGCTGCCGGGCACGGTGTTCGTGCTGAACACCGGGATCGCGCGCGACGGCGACGTGCAGCGCGCGTTCGAGACGACCGTCGGCGCGTACCGTGAGCTCGCGCGCCGCGCGGCTGACGCGGGCGTGCGGCTCGCGCTCGAGCCCTTGCACCCGCTGGCGATGAACGAGGACACCTTCGCGTGGAACCTCGAGGACGCGCGCGACGTCGTCGACGCCGTCGGCCACGACGCGCTCGGCATCTGCGCGGACATTTGGAATCTCGCCGGCCAGCACGATCTTCGGACGCGGCTCGCAGCCTGCGGCGACCGCCTCTTCGTCGCGCAAGTCTCCGACTATCGGAGACCGCGCTCGTACCTGGACCGGCTCGCCATCGGCGACGGCTCGCTCGACTTCGCGCCGTTCCTCGCCGGCTTGCGCGACGCGCGCTTCGCGGGGCCGCTCGTGCTCGAGATCTTCTCGAAGGACGTGCCCGACTCGCTGTACGACGGTGATCTTCACGCGGTCGTCTCCCGCAGCCGCGACGCGCTGGCACGCCTCATCGGCGCGCCGCCCAGCGCATGACGCGCGCCAGCGCGAAGCCGCCCGCGAGCGCGAGCGCGGTCAGCGCGACGGTCGCGTCACGCCGCGCGCGGGCGCGCTGCGCGCGCACGTCCGGCATCGCGGCGAGCTCGGGGTAATCGCCCGGCGGCCCGGCGGGACCGAATCGCAACGCCAGCCACACGACGTCGGCGAGGTGCAGGCCCTGGCGCGGCGTCGTCTGCGCCGCCTGCTCGCGGCACGAGAACCCGTCGCCGATCACGATCGTGTCGGGCGCGGCCTCGCGCAGCTTCGGCAAGTACTCCAGCTCGCCGCACGCGAGCGAGACGTCGTAGTGCTCCCCGGCCTCGAACCCGAACGCGCCCGCCATCCCGCAGCAGCCGTCGTCGAGCTCGCTCAGCTCGACGCCGAGCGCGTGCAGCACCTTGCGGTCGCCTTCCATTCCCAGCACCGACTTGTGGTGGCAATGGCCGTGCAGCAGCACCTTGCGATGCAGCGCCGGCGGCGTCCAGCCCTTCTCCTGGGCCAGAAAGTCGCCGAAAAGCAGCGTCTGCTGCGAAAGGCGGCGCGCGTCGTGGTCGTTCGGAAACAGGTTGAGCAGCTCGCCCTTGAACACGCTGACGCACGAGGGCTCCAAGCCGACGACCGGGGTTCCGGCCTCGATCTCCGGGCGCAGCGCGTCGAGGATCTCGCGCAGCAGCCCCTTGGCGAGCGGGATCATGCCGTAGTCGTACAGCGGCCGCCCGCAGCACAGCAGCTGCTCCGGCACGACGACGTCGTAGCGCGCCGCTTCGAGCACCTCGACGGCGTGGCGCGCGGTGTCCGGGTGGAAGTACGTGTTGAACGTGTCGGCCCACAAGATCACGCGGGGGCCGCCGGCGTTCGGCCCCGCGCCGCGCGCGCGCCACCAGTCGCGGAACGACTGCTCGGCGAACGGCGGGATCTCGCGCTGCGGCGCCATCCGCACCAGCCCTTTGGCGAGCTGTGCGAGCCCGGGCGTCTGCGCCGCGGCATTGAGGAGGCGCGCGAAGCGCGAGCCGTAGCGCGCCCACCATGGGATCAGCCCGAACGCGTACGCCCACACCGGCCGCCGCTTCGACTCGTAGTAGTGCGAGAGAAACTCCGCCTTGTACGTCGCCATGTCGACGTTCACCGGGCAGTCGCCCTTGCAGCCTTTGCAGGCCAGACACAGATCGAGCGCGTCCTTGACCGCTTCCGACTCCCAGCCGCCGGCAAGCGGTGCGCGCTCTAGCATCTCGAACAGCAGCCGCGCGCGCCCGCGGGTGGAGTGCATCTCTTCCTTCGTGACGCGGTACGACGGACACATCGTGCCCTTGCCGTCGTGGCGGCGGCAGTTGCCCACGCCGACGCAGCGGTTCGCCGCATATGCGAACGAGCCGTAGTCGTCCGGCTCGTAGGTGAAGTGCGTCTGCGGCTCCCACGGCCGGTAGTACTGGCCCATGCGCAGGTTCTCGTCGGGCGCGTACGCGTCGACGACCTTGCCGGGATTCATCTTTCCGGCCGGATCCCAGATGCGCTTGTACTCGCGGAACGCCTGATAGATCTCCTCGCCGAACATGATCGGGAGCAGCCGCCCGCGGGCTTGCCCGTCGCCGTGCTCGCCCGAGAGCGAGCCTTTGTACTTCGCGATCAGGTGCGCGGCCTCGTCGAGAAAACGCATCCACGCGGCGACGCCGTCCGCCGTGAACAGATCGAAGCTCACCCGGCAGTGGATGCAGCCTTGGCCGAAATGCCCGTACAGCGCCGCCTCGTAGCCGTACTTGTCGTAGAGCGCGCGCAGCTCGCGCAGGTACGCGCCGACGTCCTGCGGCGCGACCGCGGAGTCTTCCCAACCCGGCCAGTTCGCCGGCTCGTCCTTGAGCTTCGCCGTCGCGCCGAGGCCCGACTCGCGCACCGCCCACAGCATCTGCTGCTGCGCTTCGTCGGTGACCAGCTTCATCGACTTCGCCTTGCCGCGCAGCGCCTCCATGCACGCCTCGGCGCGGCGCTTCGACTCCTCGAGATCGTCGGAGCCGAACTCCGCCATCAGCCAGCCGCCGCCCTCGGGGAGCAGCGCGACGTCCTCCGGCTTCATGTTCTTCTTGCGCATGTAGCCGATCAAGATGTCGTCGAGCCCTTCGAGCGCGATCGGCTCGTGCGCGTTGACGTCGGGGACGTGGTCGCCGGCGGTGTAGATGTCGTCGAACCCGAGCACCAGGATTACCCGCTTGGACGGATTCGGGATCAGCTTCACCTTCGCGCTCAGCACGACGCCCAGCGTGCACTCGGTGCCGACGAAGGCGCGCGCGACGTTGAACCCGTTCTCCGGCAAGAGCTGCTGCAGCGGGTAGCCGGAGACGAGGCGCGGGATGTCGGGGAAGCGCGCGCGGATCGTGTCGGCGTACCGGTCGCGCAGGCCGCGCAGGCCGCGGTAGATCTCGCCGACGCGGTCCGAGCGCGCGCAGAGTGCGTCGAGCGCCGCCGGCGAGGTCTCACCGACCGTCAGGCGCAGGCCCTCGTACGTCAGGATCTCGAGCTCGTACACGTTCTCTTCCGTTTTGCCGGCCATCTGCGCGTGCATCCCGCACGAGTTGTTGCCGATCATCCCGCCCAGCGTGTTGTGCGTGTGCGTCGCGGGATCGGGCCCGAACCACAGCCCGTACGGTGCGGCCGCCGCGCGCAGGTCGTCGAGCACGATCCCCGGCTCGACGCGCGCCCAGCGCTGCTCCGCGTCGATCTCGAGCACGCGGTTGAAGTACTTCGAGCAGTCGAGCACGATCGCGATGTTGCAGCACTCGCCGGCCAGCGAGGTCCCGCCGCCGCGCGCGAGGATCGGCGCGCCGTACAGGCGCGCGATCTCGACCGTGGCGACGACGTCGTCCGCGTTGCGCGGCACGACGACGCCGATAGGAACCTGGCGGTAGTTCGAGGAGTCGGTCGCGTACAGCGCGCGGCTGCCGTCGTCGAAGCGAACCTCGCCGGCGATGCGCGCGCGCAGCGCCGCGGCGAGCGCGCCGGCGTCACCGTGCCACTCGCCGCGCTGGTCGGGGCGCACGCCGGGCGGCGTTTCCGGGGCGCCGGCGAGCCGGGTTCCGTCGAGTCCGGTGATGAGGTCGATGAGCACGAGCGGGGTCCTCGGTGAAGCTAGGTGAGCGCGAATTGCGCCGCGTCGGCGTGCTTGAACGCCAAACCGTGTCCGGGGCGCGAGCGGTCCGGCCGCAGCGCGCCGCCGACCGGCTCGACCACGCCGTCGAACAGCATGCGCTCGATGCGCACGTGATCGTGAAAGTACTCCATGTGCCGCAAGCGCAGGCACGCGGCGGCCGCGTGCAGGTGCAGCGCCGGCCCGCAGTGCGTCGAGAGCGGCAAGCGGTTCACCTCGCAGAACCCGTCGATCGCGAGCAGCCCCGTGTAGCCGCCGCAGCGCGTCGCGTCCGCCTGCAGCACGTCGACGGCGGGCGCGACGAGCGCGGCGTCGGCGGTGTCGGTCACGTACTCGCCGGACGCGATCGCCATCCCGGGCGGCGCGTGCTCGCGCACGCGGCGCGTGCCGTCCACGTCACGGTGGTCGACCGGCTGCTCGAACCAGGTGACGCCGAGCGGCGCGAAGTCGTGCGCGACCGCGATCGCCGCGGCCACGTCGTAGCCGCCGTTGCCGTCGACGAACAGCTCGCAGCGCGGTCCGATCGCCTCGCGCGCGGCCTTCGCGCGCGCGACGTCGCGCCGGTGATCGCGGCCGACCTTCATCTTCACGGCGTGAAAACCGGCTTGCGCCCAACCGCCGAGCTGCTCTTGCAGCGTGGCCTCGTCGTACGAGGTGAAGCCGCCGCTGCCGTACGCGGGGACGCTCTCGCGCACCAGCCCGATCAGATCGCACAGCGCGACGCCGTGCAGCCGCGCGCGCAGATCCCACAGCGCCACGTCGATCGCCGCGATCGCATACGAGGCGATCCCCGCGCGCCCGGCGTTGCGCACTACGCCCGTCATGCGCGTCCACAGCGCGCGCGTGTCGAGCGCGTTGCTGCCGTGCACGACCGGCGCCAGCGTCTCGGCGATCACCGTCGCGGCGGCGGCGCTCGCATACGACCAGCCCGTCCCGTGCGCGCCGCCGGCGTCGATCTCGACCAGCACGAGGGTCGTCGATTCCCAGCGCGCCGTTCCGTCGGACTCCGGCCGGTCCGTCGGAACGCGGTATGCCGACACCGCGAGACGGTCGACCGGGACGCCGTTGGCGCGGCTCACGGCCGCCGCGCTCACGTGTCGTGACGCGTCGGGAACAGGCCCGCCAGCACGCCTTTCAGCGATTGCACGAGCACCGGCTCTTCGTCGGGATCGCCTTTGAGCATTGCGCTCGCGAACGCTTTCGCCTGTTCCGGGGTCACGTGCGGCGGCAGCATCGAGATGTTCGGATCGGTGAGCACTTCGAACACGGCCGGCCGGTCGGCGTGCAGCACCTGCTCCCAGCCGGCGGCGAGGTCGTCGGCTCGCTCGACGCGCACGCCCGCCAGGCCCAGCATCTTCGCGTAGTCCGCGTACGGAAAATCGGGCAGGTCTTGGGAGCCCGGAAACTTCGGGACGCCGGTCTCGATGCGCATCTCCCACGTCACCTGGTTGAGGTCGCGGTTGTTGGCGACGAAGAACACGAGCCGCGGATCGCTCCAGCGCTTCCAGTACTTCGCCACCGTGATGAGCTCGTTGATGCCGTTCATCTGCATCGCGCCGTCGCCGGTGATCGCGATGACGGGGCGGTCGGGGAACGCGAACTTCGCCGCGATCGCGTACGGAACGGCGGAGCCCATCGTCGCCAGGCTGCCGGAGAGCGACCACTTCATCCCGCGCCGCATGTCGAGGTGCCGCGCCGACCAGTTCGTCGACGTGCCGGCGTCCGCGGTGAGGATGGCGCGGTCCGGCAGCCGGCGGTTGAGCTCGACGAACACGTCCTCGGGGTTGACCGGATCGCCGGCGATCGCTGCGCGCGAGGCGTCGACGCGCGCGTCGTGCCGCTCGGCCTTGGCGATCTTCTCGCGCCAGCCCGTGTCGCTCTTTTGCCGCAGCAGCGGCAGCAGCGCCGCGAGCGTGTCGCGCGCGGATCCTTGCAAGCTCACCTCGGTGGGATAGCGGATGCCCACCCGCGCGCCGTTGACGTCGATCTGCACGCCGCGCGCATGGCCTTCTTTCGGCAAGAACTGCGCGTACGGATAGTTGGTGCCGACCATCAGCAGCGTGTCGCACGACGCCATCATCTCGCTCGACGCCTTCGTGCCGAGGAGTCCGAGGGTGCCGGTGACCCACGGCAGGTCGTCGGGAAGCACCGCTTTGCCGAGCAGCGCTTTGGCGCAGCCCGCTTGCAGCCGGTCGGCGAGCGCGATCAGCTCCTCCTCGGCGCCGAACGCGCCCGCGCCGGCCAGGATCGCGACCTTCGAGCCGGCGTTCAGCACCTCGGCCGCGCGCTCGAGATCCGCCTGCGGCGGGATCATGCGCGCCAGCGCGATCCCGATGCTCGACGCGTTGTTGCTCATCATGTGCGGCGGGTGGGCGACCGCTTTTTCTTCCTGCAGATCCTTGGGGAAGATCAGCGCGGTGACGGTGCGCGCCGAGAGCGCGGCGCGCACGGCGCGGTCGATCGCGTGGCGGACCTGCGCCGGGCTCATCAGCGTCACGCAGTACTCGCTCGCGACGTCCTTGTAGAGGCTCTGCAGGTCGACTTCTTGCTGGTACTCGCTGCCGATCGCCGTGGTCGCCGACTGGCCGGTGAGCGCCAGCACCGGCGTGTGGTCGTTCTTCGCGTCGTAGAGCCCGTTCAGCAGGTGGATCGCGCCCGGGCCCGAGGTCGCCAGGCACACGCCCAGCTCGCCGGTGAACTTCGCGTGCGCGCAGGCCATGAACGCCGCCTGCTCTTCATGACGCACTTGGATGAAGTCGATCGCGTCGTCGTGGCGGTCGATCGCGGCGATGATGCCGTTGATCCCGTCGCCGGGATACCCGTAGATGCGCCGCACGCCCCAGGCGATCAGGCGCTCGATCAGAAAGTCGCTGACGGTCGTTGCCACGTGTGCCGCTCCGTTATGCCGCGGGATAGGCGATGGTCGTGATGAGCGCGTTCTCGGACTGCCGCGAGTCCAGCCGCGTGTGCTGGACGACGATCGGCTCGTCGGAGAGGATCACGCTGGCGTAATCCGTTGCGCGCGGGATCGGCTCCGGGTCGTCGAGCTCGTTGAAGCGCTGGTGCAGCGTGCGCCGGGCCGGAACCGTCAGCCGGTACGGACCGGCCGGCTCGCGATCTTTGAAGTAGACGGTGATCTCGACGTGGGCGTCGCGTTCGCCGGTGTTGAGCATGCACGCGGTCTCATGGCTGGTGAACTCGGGAGCGGGGCCGTTGCTCCACGCCGGAATATACCCTTCCGCGATCACCCACGCGGTCGAACCGAAGGTCTGCATCGTCCCGGGATATACCCCTCCCCACCAGGGGTCGACACGCGGCCGGCGGCGCCTCGGTCTGCCCCGGTCCGGCCAAGTTGTCGAACGCCGCCTTCGCGAAGAATCCGATGCTTAGGGCGTGTAGGCGGTCGCTTTGCGTCTCACGAGATAGAGCGCGATTCCGAGCAGCGCCCAGACCGAGCCGACGGCTTTCGCCGTCGTGCCGAGGTAGGTCCAGATCACGAAGCACACGATGAGGCCGAGCAGCGCGAGCACGATCGCGTACCAGTTCGCCCACCGGCCTTCGCGCCAGGCGTTCACGGCGGCGGCGAGGTTCACGCCCATGAACGCGATCAGCGCGCCGAAGTTCAGCAGCTCCGCGCCGAGCTCGTAGCTGAACGCGAGGCCGCCGGCGAGAACGATCGCGCCGATGATCAGCACGTTGTTCGCCGGAATGCGGCTGTTCGGGTCGAGCGCGCCGAAGAGCTTGCGCGGCAGCGCGCCGTCGCGTCCCATCGCGAACAGCAGGCGCGCCGCGCCGAGGTGCGAGGCCATCCCCGAGCCGATCGTGGCGACCAGCAGCGAGACGTTCACGACCCCGAACAGCAGCGCGCCGCCGACCTGGCCCGAAACGTGGACGTACGCGGTGTCGACGTCGGGGAACGGCTTTCCGGCCGGCCACGCGAGCTGCGCGAGATAGACTTCGAGCGCGGCCAGAACGCCGGTGATCAAACAGGTCGCCACGATCGCGCGCGGGATCGTGCGCTGCGGCTCGTGCGCTTCGTCGGTCAGCGTCGAGATGCCGTCGAACCCGATGTAGGTCAGCACGGCGATCGCCGTGCCGCTGAACACCGCGCGCGTCGACCACGTCGCCGGGTCGTAGAACGGCTTCGTCAGCGCGGCGCCGGCCAGGTGCAGCTGCAGCACGTAGTGCACGGCGGCGATCCCGAACGCGACGATGACGACGCCGAGCCCGGCGGCGAGCAGCGCGTTGATCAGCGCCGACGTCTCGACGCCGCGCAGGTTCAGCCCGGTGAACAGCAGCGCGAACGCGATCACCAGCAGCGGGTACGGCAGGGCCGGAAAGAAGTTCTCGACCGCTTTGCTCGACCAGATCGTGCAGATGAGCGGGTTGACGACGTAGTCGAGGACCATCGCCCAGCCGACGAAGTAGCCCGCGCCGGCATGCAATTCTCGGCCGACGTACGTGAACGCCGAGCCGCCTTGCGGATACGCGCGGGCCATCCGGCCGTAGCTGACCGCGGTGAACGCCATCGCGACCAGCGCGATCAAGATCGCGGTGACGACGTGTCCGCGCGCCTCCTTGTCGATCACGCCGAACACCGGCATCGGCGCCGTCGGCTGGATCAGGATCAGCCCGTAGAGGACGAGGTCGCGGAAGCGCAGCGCGCGCTTGAGCGTGATCGGCCGGCCGGTGACGGCCTCGGCTTCGGCGGGACTGATCAGCGGGCGCGCTCCATGCCTCGCCCTCGTTCGCCGCCCGCTCGGTTGCGTCTTGCAGTTCTCCGGCAGTATCGCAACGCTGTCACCGATCGGGCACCGCGTTTTGCAACATCTGCTTCCCTGGCCGCTAATGTAAGAGCATGCAGCAAACGGTATGGAAGCGCGCGAAACCGCGGCTCGCGCTTCTCGGCGGCGAACCGGGCGCGCGCAACGAGGTTGCGCCCGCACTTGCACTCGACTTCGAGCTGTGCGCGTTCGAGGGCGCGCGCCCGCCGCAGGCGCTGCTGCTGTTCGGCACGCCGGCGACGTTCCGCGAGGCGCTGCTCGACCTGCGCGCGCGCAGCGACGTGCCGGCGCTGCTGATCCTCGACGAAGCGGGGCCGGCGGACCGTATCGACGCGCTCGAGCACGGCGCCGACGACGTGCTGGTGCAGCCGGTCGACGCCCCCGAGCTGATGGCGCGGCTGCGCGCGGTGATCCGGCGCGTCGTGCGCCCGGCACCGAGCGTGCTGCGCGCCGGCGACATCGAGATCAACCTCGATTCCTCGTCGGTGCGGCGCGGCGCGCGCGAGGTGGCGCTCTCGCCGACGGAGTTTTCGCTGCTGACCGTGCTCGCGCGCAGCAACGGCGCCGTCGTTCCGCGCGCGCGGCTGATCGACGAAGTGTGGGGCTCCGAGCGGCAAGCCTCCGCGACGACGGTGCACACCTTCGTCTCGTACCTGCGCGCGAAGCTCGGCGACGCCGGCACGGCGCCCGTCGTGCGCACCGTGCGCGGCGTCGGTTACGCGCTCAACGTCGGGTAGCGAAACCTAGGAGTTTGTCGAGCTTCGCTCGGCAAAACGACGACGGGCGGATCGGGCGAAGCCCGAACGCGAGGGTCACCGCAGGTGACCCACTAGACGGCGAACCGCTCCAGCGCGCGCGCTTCGGCCTCGAACCGCAGCTCGCCGGTGAGGCGCGCCGCGAAGCGCAGCGCGGCGATGACGTCGCGCACGAGCCCGCCGCGCCGGATCAGCGCCAACCCGCGCTCGCCGTGCTCGAGCGCGCCGCGGCGGTCGCCCACCAGGTCGAGCGCGCGCGCCTTGGCGAGCAGCAGCGAGCCGAAGTGGTGCGACTCGGTGTCCGGCGCGCGGAGCGCGAGCGCCGCGTCGGCGTGCGCCAGCGCGCGGCTGCCGTCCAGCAGCGCGACGCGCACCTCGGCGGCGCGCAGCTCGTAGAACCAGCGCAGCAGGTAGTGCCGTTCGGGGATCGCGTCGCGCGCCAGCGCGAGGTAGCGGAGCGCTTCCTGCGAGCGCGCGCCGGCGACCTGGATGCGCGAGACGAGCAGATAGATCCGTCCCAGCCAGCTGCCGCCGACGACGGCGGGCGCGAGCGAGCCCGCCTCGTTCGCGTGGCGAAGCGCATCGTCGCTCGCGGCGTTGGAGGCGGCACACGCGAGTGCCAGCAGCGCCCAGACGCGCTCGTACCCGAGTGCGTGCCAGGACGCGGCGGCGTGCGCTTGCGCCGCCTCGCTGTACGCGTGCGGCTGCAGCTCGGCGAAGGCGAGCTTCGTGATCGCGATGTCGGTCGCGATGCGCAGCTCGGCGGCTTTCGGCACCGCCGTGCACGCGAAGAGCGCGTCCTGCGCGCGGCCGTAGACGGCGAGCGCGGCTTTGGGGTCGTGACCGCCCTGCAGCACGTTGGCGAGGAAACGCAGATGGCGGGCGTGCGCGCGCCGCTGCCAGTCCTGCGCGCCCGGCGGCGGAACGCTCAGCTCCGCCGCGCGCGCCGCGAGCTCGCTCGCGCGGCGGTAGTCGGGCCGGACGTATTCCGCATAGGCGGCCGCGAAGGCCAGCTCGGCGGTCGCCGCTCCGGACGCGGTGCGTTCGCCGAGCGCGTACTCCGCGCGCGCGCGCTCGTGCTCGCCGCTCTCGGTGTGCGCGGTCGCGCGCGCGGCGTGCAGCGAGGCGCAGATCTCCGGCGGCGCACCGCGCTCCAGCAGCATCTCGCCGTAGGCGAGCGCTTCGGCGGTGCGGCCTTGGTTCACGAGCTCGTGCAGCGTCTCGATCGCCTCGAGGTACGACTCCTGGCGCGTCTTGCCGACCGCGGCGTTCGGGTGCTGGCGCAGCGCCTCGACGATCAGCTCTCTGGCGCGCGCGCGCTCGCGGTAGAACTGCCGCCGCGAGATCCCGAGCTCGTGCACGACCGCTTTGTGGCTGGCCCCTTCGATGTCGCAGCGCTGCACGATGCGCGCGGCGCGCGAGCCCTCCGGCAGCGCGGCGCGGATCGTCGCGCGCAACTGCAGCATGAACGCTTGCTGCTCGTCGGCGCGCGCGGCGGCGAGCCGCTCGGCGACGAGGGGATTCTTGCGCAGCTCGGACGGTTCGGCGATGTGGCGCACCAGATGGCGAATCGCAGCGTCGAGCGCGGCTCCGCCGAGCGGCGCGGCTTTCGGTTCGCCGTACACAGCTTGAGCGAAAACCTCAGAGGGGCGCACTGGGAAACTCCCGGAAACAGCCGACCTACTAATTGATTAGTATATTCGGTTTTCACTATACCCAGCGGCGACACGCGAAGTCAAGCGGCGCAAGCGGCGAAATGCTGTCTTAATACTGCCTCGCACTCGCGCAGAATTCGCTCATGTGTCGCAGCGGCAGAGCTGCGGCAGTTTGTGTGCGGCACCGTTGCGGCACCGCTAATGCGGGGTTAACGTTGCGCGCAGGTGGTACCGAAGCGAATGTCCCCGGCCACGTGCCGCGGGGCATTATTTCCACTCACCACTTTGAAAAGGCTAAGCGTGATAGAACGAATCGTACACGCGATGAGCCGGTCCTTGCGCGGCATCATTGGAATGGCGCTTGCGATCGCACTCATGGCGTCGATCGCCGCTCCGACGCTCGCCGACACGACGACAGGCAACATCTCGGGAACGGTGACGGCCAACGGCCAGCCTCTCTCCGGTGTTTCCGTCAGCGCGGTCGCTCCGTCCGGACGCTACACCGCACGCACCGACGCGAAGGGTTTCTTCAGCATCGTCGGCGTGACCCCCGACACCTACACCATCACGTTCAGCGCTCCCGGGTACACCGAGGCTTCGGTCAACGGCGTTACGGTGAACCCGACGCTCACGGCGACGGTGAATCAGGCGCTGAGCACACAGCTCAAGACGATCGGCTCGACCACGAGCCGCTCTTCCGGCATCAGCGCGTTCCAGCCCCAGCAGCCCCAAGACACGTACAGCGTCAACTCCAACCAGATTCAAACGATCCTCGGCAAGTCGCACGCCGCAAGCGAGACGCAATTGATCATCTCGCTGCCGGGCGCGACGCTCGACGCGCTGGGCTACCCTGTCCTGCGCGGCGGCCGCCAGACCGACGAGGGCTTCCAGTTCGAAGGCATCGACTACACCGACGCGTTCACGCACCAGTTCGTGAACTCGCTGGCGCTCAACGGCGTCTCGAACTTCCAGCTCAGCCCCGGCGCCGGTGACGCGTCGGTCGGCAACGTCGGCACCGGCCAGATCAACGCAACGGTCAAGCGCGGCACGCGGCCGGCCTTCGGTTCCTTCGAAGGCGATCTCCGCGGTCCGACGTTCGACCATCTGTTCGCCGGCGAGTACGGCTGGGCGACGCCGAACGGCGCGCTCTCGAGCTATACCTCGTTCCAGGGCGAGGACTACCAGAACCAGTGCGGGCACACCGGGACGAACTGCAATCTGGTCGGTCTGCAACTCGTCAACCCGGCGTTCGTGAACGGCCGCGACCTGATCGAGAACGCGGTCTACAAGTTCGGCAGGGACAAGAACCAGTCGCTGCAGGTGTTCTATCAGAACCAGTACTACAACTTCTACACGACCGCCGCGTTCGTGCCGCGCACCGACGACCTGCTGTTCCGCACGTCGATGCCGGATTACCTGTTCTACACGTCCGGCCAGCTCGGCATCACCCCGACCGAGCTCGCCGGCGTCCTGCCGTTCGAGTACGGTCAGACGTCGCTGCTCCAGACGATCCGGCGGCCGGCGCGTTCGAACCCGCAGCCGAACGAAACGCTCAAGCTGCAGTACAGCAACAGCCTGAACGCCTCGACGTTCATGACGATCAAGGCGTACAAGGTCAATGCCGCGGTGGTCTTCGACAATCCGTACGCCGTGCAATCGTGCCAGGGGATCGTCGGCGCCTGTGACAGCTTCGGGCCGCAGGGCGGCCAGCGCACGGGTTTCGCCGGCGACATCACCAAGCAGCTCGGCACGAAGCACCTGCTGGGCTTCGGCGCCAAGTACGAGCTCGTCCACCCGATCGATGCGTTTCAGAGCTCGTCGCTCGGTATTTTCGACCTCGCGCTGAGCAGCTCGAACATCTACGACTTCCTGCCGGCGAACTCGCCCTCGTGCACCGGCTTCCTCACGGCGGCGTTCGGCGGGAACCCGTGCGGGTATCTGCCGACCGCCGTCGGCGCGCCGAACACGCCGGTTCGCATCCCCGACTACAACCAGTCGCCGGTCATGAACCGGCACGACACCGGGTACTACCTGCAAGACCAGTTCCAGGCGAGCGACAAGCTGAAGATCACCGGCGGGCTGCGCGTCGACATGGCGACGTTCGACTACCCGAGCAATCCGCACTTCGGCGCGTTCAACGACCCGAACGGCTACTCGTCCTCGCTGTTTCTGCCGATCTCGACCGGCCGGTACACCAGCGGTCCGCTGGCGGGGACGCCGAACCCGGCACTCGACGTGTACGCGTCGGACCTGCACCGCACCTCGAGCACGCTCGAGCCGCGGTTCGGATTTGCGTACCAGTTCTCGCCGCGTGACAGCGTCACGTTCAACTACGGACGGTCGGTCGATCTTCCGCCGATCGCCTTCATCGACGCGCGCGTTCCTTTCGCTCAGTATGCCGGCTTCGCCGGGATCCCCGCCAACGCGAACATCTGCGGTCCGACGGGCGACCGCACGTGCCGGAACTATGCCGACCAGCTCTACTGGGTGAACCAGAACGTCGGCGCCGGCGTGCCGATCGAACCGGCCAAGCCGAGCACGTTCAACAACTACGACTTCTCGCTGCAGCACGACTTCGGGCGCGGCCTCTCCGCGAAGCTGACGCCGTTCTACCGCCGCGGGTACGACGTGCTGGCGAACTTCTCGACGCCGCTGATCGTCAACGGCAAGCAGCAGTTCGACGTGAACGGCAACCCGCTGCAGAATCCCTCGGTCACGTCGAATCTCGGGACCTCGTACACGACCGGCGTCGAGTTCTACATGACGAAGACGGCGACGTACGGGCTCTCGGGGACGCTCTCGCTGACCTATCTCAACGAGTTCACCAACGTGATCCCGCTCTCCGGCGGCGAGGACTTCTTCCCCTCCATTCCGCTTGTCTCGATCGCGCAAGGGAACTTGTACCGCGTCGGCTTCATCTCGCCGTTCAACGGCGTGGCGGCGGTGCAGTACAAGTGGCGCAGCGGCTGGCGGGTGAACCCGATCATCGGGTTCAACGACGGCTATCCGATCGGCGCGGGGCTGATCACATCGTTCGGGTTGAACGGGAAGAACTACAACCTACCGTCCACCAACGTGACGAACCCGACCGGCTCGTTCAACACGACGCAGTACGTCGACCCGGCCAACCCGGGCTCGGTCTTCCACCCGAACGTCGCCGCGACACGCGGGACGCCGGAGAAGAACAGCCCCGGCGGCGTGCTGAGCGCGCCGCGCGTGAACATCGCGGATCTCACCGTCGAGTACAGCAAACCGGGAACGCGCAGCACGTTCGGCATGCAGGTAACGAACCTGTTCAACCAGATCTACAGCGAGCCTGGGCTCAACCAGCGGTACCAGCCGGTCGCAACCGGGATCGCCGGTCCGAAGTCGGGCACGACTTCCGGCTCGGTGCTGTTCCCGAACTTGGGCTATACGAACTACGCGAGCTTCCGCGGCAACAACCAGCCGTATCTGCTCACGCCGTTAAACAACCCGACGGAGTTCCGCTTCTACTACCAGCTCTCCCTGTAAGGACCGCTAGTGCACAAACGAATCCTCGCTCTTGCAGCGCTGGGGGGGCTCATCGCCCTCCCGGCCTGCACGTCCGGACAGGCGGCGGTCGAGCCGCAAAAGACGATCGCGAACACGGCAGCTTCCGAGCTGCAGTTCCAGGTCGGCACGGCGAACCTGCAAGGCGTCGCTGGACTCAACACCGTCGTGACGTTCCGCCAGCCGAACGGGCTCTCGGCACTGCTCGACAACACCCCTACCATCACGCTCCCGTTCACGAACACGGCGCCGCCGTCGGTGGCGGCCAACGACTCCGGGACGAACCGGATCAGCGGCACACCGCAGACCAACAACGGTCAGCCCTCGACCGATCCGCGCACGTTCTCGCAGAGCGTGGGCGCGTTCGCGTACGGGTTCCTGGCCTCGAACTCGACCACGACCGGGGCGAACAACTCGGCGTTCTACCCAAGCACGAACTCGATGCCGTACTACACCGCGGCGGCGCGGCGCGCGTTCTACGTGGGCCCGGGTAACCCGTTCGTACCGAACTTCAAGGACGGTTCGCTCGGAACGACCTTCAGCGGCTACCCGTCAGGCTTCACCACCTTCGTGCTCACGCCGGGGGCCGGGACCTACACGCTCGCGGTCGGCTTGCCGAACGCGAGCACGCCGATCCCGACCTTCACCGCGACCACGACGCTGGCGAACACCACGCTGCTCCCGAACATGCCCGCGCCGGTGGTGACCTCGGACGGGACCGGTGGCTTGACGGTGACCGAGACGATCCCGCCGGGGATTCTGGAGACGCTGATCTTCATCGTCGACCGGAACACGGCGAACTTCTACACCCTGGTGATGCGCGGAACGGGGCCGCAGACCGCGACCTTGGCCGACAACCTGGGCCCGATCACGGGCGGGGTGGCCGGACCCTCGCTGAACCCGGGCGACCTGTATCGCGTCTTCGCCTTCGGGTTCGACTACCCGGCGATCGAGGCGGTGCCGGTGGGTGCGAACCCGCCGCAGGCGCCGGTGATCAACAACGCGGGCACGCCGTGCACGTTCTCCGGAACGAGCTCGACCTGCCCCGGGCAAGCGGACCTCACCCAGTCCCCGCCGGCGACCGGCGCGGAGTAGCATACGGCTCCGCGCGCTCGCCGCGCACGCGAGGGGAGGCCGCTCCGGCGCCTCCCTTCTTTCTTTTCCGTTTCTCCGCAATAATACGGAGGTTCAGGCCCGTTTCGGCCGTATCAACGGGCATGCGGCTTGCCTCTTCGGTCGTCGCGGGCGGACTCTGCGCGATGGCGGCTTGGTGCGGACCGGCGGCGGCGAGCGGGCCTGGCGGCAGCTTTGCGGCCGTCCGGGCCGAGAAGCCGCCGCCGCTCGATCCCGCGCTCACGGATCCGGCGTGGGAGAAGGCGGTCGTGGCGACCGGCATGCAGACGATCACCACCCAGCGGCCGAGCGCGTTCGGCGCGCGCTTCATGCTGCTGTACGACGACGCGAACCTGTACGTCGGGATGCGCCTGCAGCAGAGCGGCGCCGCGGTCACGGCGACGCAGACCGCGAACGATGTCGGCTTCGGGCTCGACGACTTCGCCGGCGTCGGAATCGACCCGACCGCGAACGGCGGGCAAGTCTACTTCTTCATAACGACGCCGCTCGGAACGCGCTACCAGCAGTCGACCGAGTCGGCCCGCTTCGCGCCGCCGTGGACGGCGGTCGCGAAGCGCACGGCGGACGGCTGGAACGCGATGATGGTGATCCCGCTGAAGGTGCTGCGCCGGCCGAGCGCCACGGTGCAGACGTGGCGCTTCAACTTCATCCGCCGCATCGCGGCGCTCAACCTCAACGAGTCGTGGGCGTACGATCCGACGATGAACGACAACGGCGGCGGGATCAACAGCTTTCCACAGGCCGGCGACGCGCGCTTCTGGCCGAAGCTGACCGGCCTGCGTCTCGTCGCGGCGCAGGCGCGCCGCCCACCGCGCGCCGAGGTGTACGCGCTGGCGAGCGCCGGCGAAGACCACCGCCGCTTCCAAGCCGCCGACGGCAACTTCGTGCAGACCGGTGCGCGCCACCTCGGCGCCGACGTGGTCGTGCCCATCACCGGGACGTCGGCGTTCGTCGCCGCGCTCGCGCCCGACTACTCGAACGTCGAGATCGACCAGCAGACGATCGCGCCGCAGGAGTTCCGCCGCGCGCTGAACGAGTACCGGCCGTTCTTCACGCAGGGCGCGAACTTTTTCAACCCCGTCTCGCTGAACGGGATCAACGCGCCGCCGAACCAGATCTGGTACTCGCCCTCGATCGGGCCGTTCGACCGCGGTCTCAAGCTCGAAGGGACTCAAGGCTTTCAGAACTTCGGCGCGATGGAAGTGCAAGGCGCGGGGTTCGACGACATGGTGTTCGGGCTGCGCCACGCGCCGCCGAACCGCTCGTTCCTGTGGTCGCTCGACGGCGTCATAACGCATCATAGCCTCGGCAACGACACGGTCGACCCGCGCGCCGGCAACGACGCGACCTGGGAAGGGCAGGTCGGCGGCCGCGACGACAGGACCGGGCTCGTCTACACGCTCGACTACGCGCACGAAGCGGGGACGTTCGTCGCGATCCCGCGGCTGGCGTACAAGAGCGAAAACTTCGTCGACGTGCACCAGCACAACTACGAGATCTATACCGGCTACCGCATGATCGGTCCGGAGTACGCGCCGGTCGACGGCTTCACGGTGAACGCCGACCTGCGCGGCCCGCAGTTCTACTTCGACCTCAACGGAACGCTGGCGAAGAACGGCTGGATCAAGCGCGCCGACCTGTTCGTCACCGCCGACCGGTTCACCGACGGCAGCGGCGCGGTGCACCAAGCCGACAGCAACCTCAACGTCGACCTGCAGTTCAAGAACGGCCTGCACCTCTCGGGCGGCCCGTTCAGCTCGTTCCTGCGCACCTACGACAGCGGGCTGATCGGGTATCCGTTCTACACCGGCGGAATCACGCGGACGTACAACCAGCACGGCGTGAACCTGGGCTGGCACGAAGGGACGCCCGCGCCGTTCAACGCCGGCTACGGCTGGGGGCCGTTCGGCGACATGTTCCTGCAGCAGCTCGCCGTCTCGACCTCGCGCGCGATCGGGACCCGCTGGAACGTCGGCGCGGAGATCGACGGAACGCGCGAGCGCCCGACGTTCGGCGGCGCGCCGAACGGGCAGTGGCTGCGCCGTCTCTCGGTCGGCGAGACGATCGACAAGTACACGAACTTCACCATCGGCTTGCGCGACATCACCGGAACCGGCGGCTTCGCGCAGCCCGGCGTCAACCTGGCCGGCTCGTTCCACCACCGCTTCAAGAACGACAGCGAGCTGTTCGTGAACTACGGCACGCCCGCCGCGCCGGCGACGCTGCAGCGCGTCGTCGTGAAGTACGTGCTGCGCACCGGCGGCGGCGCGGGGACCTGAGCGGCTCGCGCAGAAACGCTCGCTCGCATCTTCTCGGCTTTCTTCAAGGAGTCGCGCATGCGCTGGTTCCCGCTCGTTTTCGTCTTGATGCTGGTCGGTTTCGGGCTGCGCGCGCACGCGCCGCCGGCGCTCGCCGCGTCGCCGGCTCCCGCCGCGACGCCGGCCGGGACGGTCACGGTGCCGCCGGACTACCGGAGCTGGGCGTACGTGTCGACCGGTCTTTCGATGAAGTACGCGCAGGAGCAGCAGACCACGACGATGGGCGCCTCGCCGCACGCCGCGCGCGCGGTGCAGCCGTTGGCGCGCACCACCGCCGGCGGACAGGTGTTCCACAACGTCTTCGTCACCCCGGCCGCGTACAAGTACTTCGTCGCGAACGGGCACTGGCCGGACAAGACGATGTTCGTGCTGGAGATCCGGGCCGCGGTCAACCGGGACAAGCCGTTCCTCACGCAGGGGCTGTACCAGGCCGAGATCGTCGACTTGAAAGCCGAGCTGCGCGACGACGCCCGCTATCCCGTCGACAAGTGGAAGTGGTTCTCGTTCACGCAGAAGAACGGCGCGTGGCAGCCGGCTGGGCCCGAGCCGAACGCCTCGTGCTTCGACTGCCACACGAAGCACGGCGCGGTCGACAAGTCGTTCGTGCAGTTCTACCCGACGCTGTACCCGATCGCCAAGCAGAAAGGAACGCTCAACCCCGGTTTCAAGTAGCTTCCGCTACGTCGCGAGCGGCTCGGCCGGCTTCGTGTCGCCGAGCAGCGTCGTGAGCCGCTTGCGGCGCCAGAAACCGTAGTAGTACGTCGTCTGGAACAGCAGCGAAGCGCAGAACGCGACGGGGTACGCGAACCACACGCCGCGCAGGCCGTAGTGCGGCGCGAGCGCGTACGCGACCGGGACCTCGACGCCCCAGATCGAGAGGATCGAAAGCGCGGTCGGCCAGAGCACCGTCCCGCTCGAGCGCATGAGCCCCGAGAGCACGGCCGAGGTCCCGAAGATCACGTAGCTCCAGAGCGTGATCGCGAGCAGGTCGCGCGCGGTCGCGAGCACGCGCGGGTCGGTGATGAACAGCGAGAGGATCGCGTAGTCGAAGACGTAGACCAGGACGATCAAGGTGCCGCAGATCACCCAGTTCAGCGAGATCCCGGCGCGCGCGATCTTGCGCAGCCGGTCGAACCGCTGCGCGCCGATCGACTGCGCGCCGAAGATCGACGCGCCGATCCCGATCGAGATCGCCGGGAACTGCACGTACGAGACGATCTGGTTCACCGCGCCGTAGGCGGCCGTGGCGCCGGAGCCGAACCGGTTCACCAGCGCGATGACCGCCACTTCCGCGAGCGAGACCATCACCATCTGCACGCCGGTCGGGATCCCGATCCGGATCAGCGTGACGAGCAGTTTCGGTTCGACGTTCATGTGCCGCACGATCGAGGCGTCGAGCGTGAGCGGGTTCTTCTCGCGGGCCAGCGCGACGAGCAGGAACCCGAACGCGACCGCGTTCGCGATGATGTTGGCGAGCGCGGCGCCGATGATCCCGAACTGCGGGAACCCGAGCCAGCCGCGGATCAGCCACGGCGTGAACAGCACGATCAGCGCGGTGCTGACGATCAGCGAGAGGAACGGCGTGCGCGAGTCGCCGGTCCCGCGCACGAACGTCGTGTACGCGATGTAGACGAACAGCAGCGGCAGCGAGTAGAAGAGCACGCGCGCGTATGCCAGCGCGTCGTCGAAGACGTCGAGCGGGGTCCCGATCAGGTGGAGCAGCGGGGGCAGGAACCAGGTGCTCGCGATCGCGACGACGACCCCGGACCCGATCGCGAGCGTGAGCGTCGTGCCGGCGACGGCCTTGAGGCGCTCTTCGTCGCGGGCGCCGTACGCCTGGCCGATCAGCACCGAGCTGGCGCTCGCGATCCCGATGAAGAACGCGATCATGAAGAAGATGATCGGAAAGAACGACGACGCGGCCGCCAGCGCGCGCACGCCGAGCAGCCGCCCGAGGTAGATGCTGCTCAGCGTCCCGGAGGCCGACTGCAAGATGTTGCTCAGCATCAGCGGGATGAGGAACACCAGCATCGACCGCCAGATGGGGCGGGTGTCGTCGAGGGCGAGCCGGCGCTGCATCCCGGACCGTATGCCCCGTCCGGGGAGCCGCCTCCCGCACGGCGAAGCCGCTCGAGCGCGGCGGGCGATTAGCTCAGCGGGAGAGCAGCTCCTTTACACGGAGAAGGCCGGCGGTTCGAATCCGTCATCGCCCATGTGTCGCCGTCGAGGAGACGGTGTCGAGCCGTCAAAGCGCGCGCGCATGGTGAAAGAGCTGGCGTTCATCGCGTACTACGTTCGGGACGTTCCGCGCGCGAGACGGTTCTATGGCGAAGTTCTCGGCTTGCAGCCGGGCGAGTGGTTCAACGACGGCTGGATCGAGTTCGATCTGGGCAACGCTACCTTCGCGCTCGACGCAACCGGCGAGGAGCTCGGCATCACGCCCGGCACGTCGAGCGGCGCGGCGTTCGAGGTCGACGACATCGACGCGATGCGCGCACGGCTGCTCGACGCCGGCACGCCGGTGAGCGAGGTCTACGACTTCCCGCCGTGCCGGGCGTGCTTCGCGAGCGATCCGGAAGGCAACCGCTTCACGGTGCACCAGCGACGGCTACGGTGAGACGCCGCGCGCGCGGCGCCGCACAAAACGCGGTCGCAGCCGCGCCGCCGCCGGAACGCTTCGCGCCGAATCCGTGGGTGCGAGCCGGCTGCTAATAAGTCCGTTTGGTAAACCTTTTCGGAATTGCGCGAAAACGTCGTTGCTTCTTCCCGGTTCCGCATGTATCGTAGCGCGGTGGTCGCCGTTCGGCTCGCGCGTCTCTTCGCCTGCATGGCAGTCGCCTGCACGCTTTTCGTCGCGTCACAAGCGACCGCTGCGTGGGCCGCCGACACCGCGAGCACGTTCGTGATGAATGCGGTGCGTGCGAGCGCGCCGCCGAACCTCGACGGCAACCTGGATACGCCGGCCTGGCGGGCGGCGGCGCACGTCGACTTGAGCTGGGACATAGGCTATCAGCGCCCCGTGGCGCAGCGCACCGCGGCGTATCTGTCGTACGACGACACGAACGTTTACGTCGCGTTCCGGTGCTGGCAGACGACGCCGGCGGTGGCGACGCAGCATACGAACGACGTCGGCGCGATCAGCTCCGACGACCGCGTCGCGGTCCGGTTCTGGCCCGACGGCACCAGCGGTTTCAGCTACAGCTTCATCATGAATCCCGCCGGCGCACACCGCGCCGGCTCATCGGAGAACGCCGCCTTCGCGCCGACGTGGCGCTCGTTCGGCGAAACGCTCCAGGACGGTTGGGTCGTGATGGCAGCGATCCCGCTGAAGGTCATGAAGGCGGCCGGCACGTCGGCATGGCGCGTGCAGTTCTCGCGGGTCATCGCGGCGACCAACGAAGTTCCCATATGGTCGTACGACAAGAGCTTGAATACCGACTCCGACGTCAACTACGCGGGCTCGCTGCGGAACTTCCAGCCGCTGCTCGCCAAAGCGCGCCCGCAGCCGCGCTTCGCGCTGTACGGCCTCGGCCAAGCCGGCGCACGCGCTGCCGGCGGCGACACCAGTGCGACCGGCGCGGACGTCTCGGTTCCGATCACGCGAAAGACGTCGCTCGTCGGAACGTTCCACCCGGACTACTCGAACGTCGAGCTCGACCAGCAGACGATCGCGCCGACCGAGTTCGCCCGCTCCTTCCAAGAAGTGCGGCCGTTCTTCACCCAGCTGCTGAACTACTTCAACAACGTCAACTGCAACAACTGTCTCGACTGGCGCCAGCTGTACACGCCGGGGATCCCGACGCCGCGCGACGGCTACGCGATCGAAGGGCAGGAAGGCCGCTTCAAGTTCGCCGCGTTCGACGCGATCGGTTCCGGGCTCTCGCGCGCCGACAACGCCGAGTCGTTGCGGTACTCGACGCCCGACAACACCCGCGCGCTGCAGTTTCAGCGCGTCGGCGTCGATTACCGGGGCCTGCACGACGTCGCGGATTTCACTCAGCTCAACCTGTGGAACCATCACAACGCCGGCGCGTACGTGACCTACGGCGACGAGCACGGAACGACGGTGACCGATCCTGGCGCGGCGACCTGGCGCGAGGCCGGCGCGTACACCGCCTCGCCGACCGCCGGGATCTACGGCGCGATCCGCAAGATCGGCTCGCAGTACGCGCCCGCCGACGGTTTCACCGAGCACAACGACGTCGCCGGCTACTCGCTCTACGGTTTCCGCACCTGGAACTTCGGGCCGAAGGCGTTCGTGCAGTCGCTGACGCTGGGCGACTCGTTCGACCTCTACCACGGAACCGGGATCGGCGTGAACCAGCTCGACGCGAACCCGAGCCTGAGCCTTTCGACCCGCACGCAGTTCTCGCTCAACGTAGGGCTGGGCGACAACTATCTCTCGTACGGCCCGGGAGCCTCGTATGACTTCAACCAGAACGGCGCTACCCTCGGCTACAAGACCAGCACGTCGACGCCGACGCAAGTCGGCTACTTCGTCGGCCGCTTCGGACCCGGCAGCCTGCGCTCATCGTTTCGATCGACCACGCTCCCGCTCGGGCGCCGCATGACGGTCACGTTCGAAGCCGACGACACGCGCTACCTCGCCGACAACGGCGCGTTCTACACGAACTGGCTCGAGCGCGCGAGCTTCGCGTACGAGATCAACCGCGGCACCTCGTTCGCCGCGGGAATCCGCAAGATCGTCGGGACGCAGCCGCCGGTCTTCGGGCCGCCCTCGCCGCTCGACGCGACGAACGTCTCGCTCGCGTTCCACCGGCGGCTCGGCGCCGACGAACTCTTCGCCGTTTACGGCGATCCGAACCAGCTCAGCACCCGTCCAGCCGCGATCGTCAAGTACGTCCACTACTTCGGCGCCGAGAAAGGCACCTGACCGCACCGAGACGTAGCGAGCCGCGATGCCTGAGCTGCCCGACGTCGCGGCGTACATCGCGGCGCTCGAACCGCGGATCGTCCAGCAGCCGCTCGAGCGCGTGCGGCTGGCGAACCCGTTTTTGCTGCGCACCGCCGAGCCGCCGATCGCCAGCGCGGAAGGCCGCGCCGTGCGTGAGCTGCGGCGCGTCGGGAAGCGGATCGCGATCGGGCTCGAGGGCGAGCTGTGGCTGGTGATCCATTTGATGATCGCGGGGCGGCTGCACTGGCGTCCGCACGGCGCGACGCTCGCCGGCCGCAACGCGCTCGCGGCGTTCGATTTTCCCGACGGGTCGCTGGTGCTGACCGAGGCCGGCTCGAAACGGCGCGCGTCGTTGCACCTCGTGCGCGGCGAAGCGGAGCTGGCGGCGCTCGATCCGGGCGGGATCGACGTGTTCGCGTGCGACCTCACCGCGTTTCGCGCGGCGCTCACCGCCGAGAACCGCACGCTCAAGCGCGCGCTGACCGATCCGCGCATCCTGAGCGGGATCGGCAACGCCTACTCGGACGAGATCCTGCACGAGGCGCGGCTCTCGCCGGTGGCGCTGACGCACAACCTGAAACCGGAGGAGTGGGAACGGCTTTTCGACGCGACGCGCAAGACGCTTCAGCTCTGGATCGACCGCCTGCGCGACGAAGCGTCCTCCGCATTCCCCGAAAAGGTCACCGCGTTTCGCGACGACATGGCCGTGCACGGCCGCTACGGCAAGCCGTGTCCGCGCTGCGGCGCGCCGATCCAGCGGATTCGCTACGCCGACAACGAGACGAACTATTGCCCCGCGTGCCAGACCGGCGGGAAGCTGCTCGCCGATCGAAGTCTTTCGCGGCTGCTCGGCTCCGACTGGCCGCGCACGCTGGACGAGCTCGAGGCGCTCAAGCGGCGTTAGCTGACAGCCGCTCGACGATCGTCACGTTGGCGAGGCCGCCGCCCTCGCACATCGTCTGCAGGCCGTAGCGGCCGTTGCGGCGGGCGAGCGCGTGCAGCAGCGTCGTCATCAGCTTCGTGCCGGAAGCGCCGAGCGGGTGGCCGAGCGCGATCGCGCCGCCGTGGACGTTGAGCTTCACCGGATCGGCGCCGGTCTCGCGCAGCCACGCCAGCGGGACCGGCGCGAACGCTTCGTTCACTTCGTACAGGTCGATCTGATCGATCGTCATTCCCGCCTTCGCGAGTGCGCGCTGCGTCGCCGGAATCGGCGCTTCCAGCATGATCACCGGATCGTGTCCCAGCACGCTTAGGTGCACGATCCGCGCGAGCGGCTCGATCGCGAGCGCCTTCAGCCCGCGCTCGTTCGCGATGAGGCACGCCGAAGCGCCGTCGCAGATCTGACTGGAACTCGCCGCGGTGACGCGCCCGCCTTCACGCAGCAATTTCACCGACCGTATCGCTTCGAGGCTCGCGTCGAACCGAATCCCTTCGTCGATCGCGTGCACGGCGTTCGAGCCGTCCGCGAGCGTGACCTCGAGCGGGACGATCTCCGCGCTGAAGAGCCCGTCCTCGGTCGCGGCGATCGCCTTGCGATGGCTGTCGAAGCTGTACGCGTCGAGCTCGTCGCGGGAAAGCTCGTACTTACGCGCGATCATCTCGGCGCCATCGAACTGGCTGAACTCCACCCCGGGATACCGCTCGTCCATGTGCGGGCTCTTGTAGACGCCGTAGCCATGCTGGGCGGGAAACGCCGTCGACGCGCTGATCGGAACGCGCGTCATGCTCTCGACGCCGCCGGCGATCACGACGTCCATCGTCCCCGACATCACCGCTTGCGCGGCGAAGTGCAGCGCCTGCTGCGAGGATCCGCACTGCCGGTCCACGGTGGTGCCCGGCACGCTCTCCGGAAGCTTCGAAGCCAGCACGGCGTTGCGCGCGACGTTCATCGCCTGCTGTCCGATCTGCACCACGCAGCCGAGGATCACGTCCTCGACCGCGGCGGGATCCGCGCCGCTGCGCTCGATCAGCGCGTCGAGCACGTGCGCGGCCAGGTCGGCCGGATGCCAGCCGGCGAGCTTCCCGCCCTTGCGGCCGCCGGCGGTCCGCACCGCGCCGGCGATGTAGGCTTCTGCCATGGGCGCTTCTTCGCGCGGCGCTGCAACATTCATCGCGTTTTCGCGGTCACACCGGCCGTGAGCGATGCGATCGTCGTCGAGCGGCTCGTCAAGCGCTACGGCGAGCTCGACGCGGTCGCCGGCATCAGCTTTTCCGTCCCGCGCGGCACGGTCTTCGGGCTGCTCGGCCGCAACGGCGCGGGAAAGACGACGACGCTGGAATGCTGCATCGGGCTCAACCGGCCGACCTCGGGCCGGGTCCGCGTCCTGGGCTTGGATCCGACGGCGCCGCGCGATCTGGCGCGGCTGCGGCCGCGGATCGGCGTTCAGCTGCAGGCGACCTCGCTGCCGGAAAAGGCGAGCGTGCGCGAAGTGCTGGAACTCTACGCCGCGTACTACGGGATCGCACCGCGTTCGGCCGAGATGGCGGCGCGGGTCGGGCTCGACGGCAAGCTCGAGCGCCAGGTCGCGCAGATGTCGGGCGGCGAGCAGCAGCGGCTCGCTCTCGCGCTGGCGCTGCAGCACGATCCCGAGGTGTTGTTTCTCGACGAGCCGACCGCCGGGATGGACGCGTTCGGACGGCGCATCTTGTGGGGTGAGGTCGAGCGGCTGCGCGACGCGGGGAAAACGATCGTGCTGACGACGCACTACATCGAGGAGGCGCAGCGGCTCGCCGGCTGCGTCTGCGTCGTGCAGCGCGGGACGATCGTCGCCGAGGACACGCCGGCCGAGCTGGTCGCGAAGCACGGCGGCGAGGCGACGGTAACGATCGTCGCGGACGGTTTCGAGCCGGACGCCGCGCTGCGCGCGCTCGGCCGCTGGACGAACGGCGCGGAGTGGAAGCTCACCACGCACGGCGAGCCGGGGCTCGCGCTGGCCGCGGTGGTCACGCACGCGAACGCGGCCGGCGCGACGATCCACTCGCTCGACATGCACCGGCCGACGCTCGAGGACGCCTTCATCGCGATCACCGGCGAGAAGATCGGAGAAGCGGGATGACGCTGCTGCGGATGTTCCTCGTGCAGACGAAGATGCACTTCCTGTGGTACTTCCGGCGCGACGGCGAGATGATCTTCTGGACGCTCGCGATGCCGGTCTTCTTTCTGGTGCTGTTCTCGTTCGCGTTCTCGAGCGGGCCGACGTCACGCACGTCGGGATTCCTGGTGCCGGGGATCATCGGCGCGCAAGTGCTGAGCGCGGGGTTCTGGGGCGTCGGCGTGATGCTGGCGACGTTCCGCGAGAAGCACCTGCTCAAGCGCGTCTACCTGACGCCGATGCCCGCCTGGGTGTTCTTCGCCTCGCTGGTCGTCTATCGCATGGTGCTGCTCGCCGCGCAAGCGCTGCTGCTCGTCGCGGCCGGCGCGCTGCTGTTCCACGTGCGGATCGCCGGCAACCCCTTCGAGATTGCCTTTGTGTTGCTGTTGGGGACGGCGACGTTCGTCTCGCTCGGCACGATCGTCGGCGCGCTGGCCCGCACCACGGAGAGTGCGAACAACATCGCCTCGGTCCTCACCGTCCCGCTGGCATTTCTCTCCGACGCGTACGTGCCGATCGACCGCTTCCCGCACGCCGTCGCCTCGACGCTGCGGCTGCTGCCGTCGACGCAGTTCATCGACACTTTCCGCGACGTCTCGATCTACGGCCAGTCGCTCGCGCAGCACGGCGCGTGGCTCGGGATGCTGGTGCTGTGGGCGCTCGCCGGGACGGCGATCAGCGCGCGCACGTTCCGCTGGACGTAGCGCGCGCGGTGGGCGGTTCGGCGGCGGCCATCGTCATCGTCGGCGGCGGCGTGATCGGCGCCAGCGTCGCTTACCATCTCGCCGCGCGCGGCGTGCGCGAGGTCGTCGTGCTCGACCGCGCACCGCGCGCCGGGGAGGGCAGCACGGGCCGCGCGACCGGAGGTTTTCGCGTGCAGTTCGCGAGCGCGGTCGAGGTGCGGCTCTCGCTGCTCGCGCGCGAGAAGCTGCGCCGTTTCACCGCAGAGACGGGCGGCGACTGCGGCTATGTCCCGGCCGGCTACCTCTGGGTTGCGACGAACGAGGACGAGCTCGCCGCGCTGCGCGATGCGCTCGCGGTGCAGCGCGCGAACGGCGTCGCGGACGCGCGCGAAGTGAGCGCCGCCGAAATCGCGGCGCTGAACCCCGCGCTCGCGCGCGACGGGATCGCCGGCGGAACGTACTGCCCGAGCGACGGCTTCATTCGCCCGCTGCAGATCCTCGACGGCTATCGCCGCGCGGCAGAACGTCTCGGCGCGCGCTTCGTCTGGGACGCGGAAGTCACCGCATTCGAGCGCGCGCACGACGGCCGCATCGCGAACGTTCACACCGCGCGCGAGGCGTTCGCGGCCGACCATGTCGTCAACGCGGCCGGCGCGTGGGCCGCGCAGGTTGCGCGGCTCGCCGGCGTCGAGCTGCCCGTGACTCCGCTGCGACGGCAAGTCGCGGTGACGGTGCCGACCAGCGCGCTGCCCGCGACGATGCCGATGACGCTCTTCGCCGGCGACGGCTTCCACCTGCGCGTGCGCGACGGCCGGGTCTTGCTGCTGCTTCCGACCGACGGCGCCACCGACGACCCGTTCGGCGTCAGCGTCGAACCGGAATGGGTCGAAACCGTCGCGCGGCTGGCGCGCGCGCGCGTGCCGCTGCTCGCAGACGTGCCGATCGACCGTGCCGCGTGCTGGGCCGGCTTGTACGAGATGTCGCCGGACGGGCGGGCGATCGTCGGCATCGCGCCCGGCGTGCCGAACTTGTGCTTCGTGAGCGGCTCGTCCGGACACGGCGTCATGCACGCGCCGGCGCTCGGTCAGCTCGTCGCCGAGATCATCGTCGACGGCGCGGCGCGCTCGCTCGACGCCGAGCCGCTGCGCCCGGATCGTTCCTTCGGCGCGGTGCAGCCGGCGCGCGCGCACCGGCTGTAGCATTCATCGTTCGTTCACGTCGGCGCGCTAGGATCGTCCACAGCCGAGCCGGTCGCGCTCGGGGCGATTTTGTCGACCTATCGACCCCGCGCGCCGGCTCGGCTCATCGTTAGGGTTTCGAGCCGCCCGACGTCGAGCCGCCGGAGGTCGTTCCGCCGGTCGTACCGTTGGTCGTCGTGGTGGTGGTCTGCCCGTTCGTCGTCTGCTGCGTGGTCGTGCGCTGGTTCCACGGCTGCCACACGAACAAACCGATCGCAACGACGACGACGACGATCACCGCGATGAGAATCGGCGTCGAGTTGTTGGCGCTGCTTGTCGAGTCGCGTTCTACCATGCAATCGTGTCCTTCCGGGGGTGGCGATGTTGGGCTTGCTTACCCGCAAACGGCTTTTTCGAATCGGCGGCGCTGGCGTAATGCAGGCAGGCAGTCGCTTCGCACGTGCGCGCCGAACGAGCGCGGTATGGAGACGTTCGTCAAGCCGCAGGTCGGCGCCGGAGCGCGAGCGCTCGGCGCACCGTGGTACCGTTCAGCGGAGGTCTTTGCGGCGGAGCGCGAGCGCATCTTCGCGCGCGACTGGATCTGCGTCGGCCGCGCCGAGCAGGCCGAACGCGCCGGCGACTTCTTCCTCGCCGACGTCGCGGGCGAGTCGCTGATCGTCACGCGCGGCGAGGACGGTGAGCTGCGCGCGTTCTACAACGTCTGCCGCCACCGCGGCACGCGCATCTGCACCGAGCGCCGCGGACGGTTCGGCGGCTCGATCCAGTGCCCGTACCACGCCTGGACGTACGCGCTCGACGGCGCGTTGTTGGCAGCGCGCACGATGGCCGACGTGCCGGGGTTCGAGCGCGCGGGCTATCCGCTGCACCAAGCCGCGCTTGCGGCGCTCGACGGCTTCGTCTTCGTCTCGCTCGCCGCCGAGCCCGAGCCGTTCGAGCGCGCGTTCGCGCCGCTGCTCGGGCGGTTCGCGCGCTGGCGGATCGGCGCGCTGCGCACCGCGCGCACGATCGAGTACGAGCTCGCCTGCAACTGGAAGCTCGTGTTTCAAAACTACTCGGAATGCTATCACTGCCCGCTCGTCCACCCGCAGCTCGAGCGGCTCTCCCCGTCCGAGAGCGGCCGCAACGACTTGAGCGAAGGCCCGTTCCTCGGCGGCTACTCCGAGCTGCGCCGCCACGGTACGAGCCTGACCGCCAGCGGCACCACGGCGCGCGCGCCGCTCGGCGAGCTGTGCGGCGCGGATCTGCACCGCGTCTACTATTACACGATCTTTCCGTCGCTGCTGCTCAGCCTGCACCCGGATTACGTGATGGCGCACTACGTCGAGCCGCTCGCGGCGGACCGCACGCGGATCGTCTGCGGGTGGCTGTTCGATCCGCTCGCCGCCGCCTCGCCGGAGTTCGATCCGAGCGACGCGGTCGGCTTTTGGGACGTGACCAATCGCCAAGACTGGCGGATCAACGAGCTGACGCAGCTCGGGATCGGCTCGCGGGCGTACGAGCCCGGGCCGTACGCGAACGCGGAAGGGCTGCTGGCCGCGTTCGACCGCCACTACCTGGCCGTCATGCGCTGAAGCGCCGGGCGAAGCGCGGACGCAAAAAAATCCCGCGAGCTTCGCCGGGGGTTGACCCACCGGCGAGCCCGCGGTCGTGTTGACGAACGCGAGCCCGACACGTTGCTCCGTCCCTCACCACGAGGCCGTACACCCGTCGAACCGATTGTGCAAGGCGCGACTTACGGCGCGCTTACGGAAACCTTATCAACCGCTTACGGCCGGGCGGAAAGGACGTGTGCGGCGCTCACCCCCTGCAAGCCTGTGTGCGGCCACTCACAATGCTCGGCGCTGCAGCTAGCCGTAGAAACATGCTACGCTGCTTAGATCGACCACGTGTAGGCGTTCCACCACGGCGCGGCGACCGGCGCCGGGTCGTAGCCGTGCAGGTCGTCGTTGAAGACCGACGGGCGCCGCTGGCGGTAGAGCGGCAGGTACGGAACGAGATCGTGCACGCGCCGGCCGATCTCGCGGTAGATCGCCGCGCGCCGCCGCGGATCGTCGGTCGCGAGCCCGGCGCGCTCGAGCGCGTCGACGCGGCGGTCGCAGAACCGCGACTCGTTCTCGCCCTTCGGCGCCAGCTCGCCGCACGCGAGGGTGCTGGTCGAGTCGGGATCGTACGGCAGCGTGTTCGCGAACACCGCTAAGTCGAAACGCCCGTTCACGATCGGGCCGTCGAACGCGAAGATGCCCTTGTACGGGTACGGTTTGATCGTCAGCTCGATCCCGACCTCGCGCAGCATCGCCTGCACTTGCACCGCGACCAGCGGTGCCAGGCCGGTCGGCCCGATCACCATCACCAGGCTGAGCCGGGCGCCGTTCTTGGTGCGGATCCCATCCCGTCCGGTGCGCCAGCCGCTGCGCTCGAGCAGCGCGCGCGCCGCTACCGGATCGTGCGGATACGGCGCGTTGTTCGCGAACCCGAGCGAGGTGGGCGGGACGATGTCGCGCGCCGGCAGCGCGGTGCGGTACGTGAGCTTGTCGATCAGCACCGAGTAGTCGATCGCGCGCGCGAGCGCGCGCCGCACGTTCGGATCGCGCAGCGCGGGCCGCGCGTCGTCGAGCATCAGCAGCAGCTCGGAGTTCCAATCGGTCAGCGTCGCGCGAACGCCGGGCAGCGCACGGAGCTCGTCGTAGATCAGCGCGTTCGCGGCGACCGGCATGTCGATCTCGTGCGTGCGCAGCGCCGTCGCGACGGTGTTCATGTCCGGCATGATGGTGAGCTCGATCCGCCGGAGCTTCGGCCGTCCCTTGAAATAGCGGTCGTTCGCGGCGAGGACGATGCGGTGCCCGCGCTCCCAGGCGACGAAGCGGAACGGACCGCTCCCGACCGGCTGCGCGTTGAACGGCGCGTCGTTGATTTCGGGAAGCCCGTCGAGCAGGTGCGCCGGGACGACCGGCTTCGCGCCTTCCTGCAGCGTGGTGAAGAACTGGGTGACGAACGGCGGGTAGCGGCGTTTCAAGTGCACGACGACGGTGCGCGGGTCGGGCGTCTCGATCCGCGCGACCTCTTGATAGCCTTCGCGGTGGAGGACGTTGTTGCGCGGGTTGACGATCGCGCGCCAGGAGAAGGCGACGTCGCGCGAGGTCAGCGCGGCGCCGTCGTGCCAGCGCACGTTCGGCCGCAGATGGTACGTGTACGTCTTGCCGTCGGGCGAGATGCCGCCGTTCGCGAGCGACGGCACCGCGGTCGCCAGATCGCCGATCGGCCGGCCGTGCGCGTCGGCGATCACCAAGTACGAGAAGAGCAGCGAAGAAAGATCGTAGCTCAAGTCCATCGTCGAGAGCAGCGGGTTCAGCGAGTCGGGATCGGCGACGTCGGCGATGCGCAGCACGCCGGGACGCGTCCACGGATGCCGACCGCCCACCGCGGCGTCGTGCGCCGGCGTGCAGGCGCCGAGCGCGAGCAGCGCGCCGAGCGCGAGCGCTGCGCACGTCCGTCTCAACGCGCGACGAGGCCGAAGGTAACCGTGCGCCGCGCGCCGCGCGCCCGAAACGTACCGGCGCTTAGGGCGTAGCGCGCGCCCAGCGGAACGCGCACGTTTCCTTCGAGCGCGCCGTTGCGCAGCAGCACGTCGAAGCGCGCCGGCGCGTCCCAGGTCAGCCACACGACGTCGCGGTCGAACAGGTTGGTGAAGCGCAGCGTTCGCTGCGGTCCGCCGGGATAGAGCGGAACGCTCGTGTCGAGCGCGTCGCCGTCGCGCAGCGACCACGCGCGCAGCGAGAGCCGCGGCGCGATCTCCCAACCGAGCGAGGCCGCGAAACCGCGGTTGACCGCGGTCGGCGCGGTGTCGCCTTCGCTGTACGCCCACAGCTCGGCGTGCAGCCGCCGCCGGTCGGTGTACGCCAGCGCCGCTTCGCCGAGCGACGCGCGCGCTATCCCGTAGCCCGGCGTTCCGAGCGACGAGGAGCCGGCCCCGGCGTGAAACGACCAGCCCTCGCCGAGCGGCGCGTCGAGCGCCAGCGACGGCAGCAGCGAGAGCCCGCCGTACGTGCCGGCTTCCGCCGGATGCTCGTCGCCGTAGGCGAGCGCGAGCGCGGCGGTCACGCGCGCGACGTTCCCGCGCGCCGTGCCGAACACCAGCGCGGCGTCGTGATGCTCGACCGCGGCGTCGCCCAGGACGGCGTGCTCGTCGCGCCAGCGCGCGCGCACCGCGAGCGCGTTCGGCCCGCGCCCGGCCGCGTCGAGCGTGATCCCGGCGACCGCGCCGTCGTCGCGAAGCGCCGCGTCGGCGTCGTCGCTGGTCAGCTGAACGCGCGCCGCCAGATCGGTGCGCTGCGTCGCGGCGCGCAGCTCCGCGCCGGCGCCGGCGTAGTGCGCGCCCGGCGCATCGCCGAGCAGCGCGACGAACCGCGCGCTCACCGGGCCGAACGCCGCCGCCGTCTGCGCGGCGAGCAACCGCCGCAAGCCGTCCGGATCCGCCGACTCCGACGCGAGCAGTGCGCTGGTGCGGCCCAGCATCACCGCGCCGTCGCGGTTCGTCGCGCGCAGCGCGTCTTGGCGGTCGAAGAGCCGCGCGTCGACGACCCCGCCGCCGCCGCGGTCCCCGTACCACACCCCCTGCAGCGGATCGCGCACGTCGAGCGCGCCGAAGCTGTGCGCCGGGAGCAGGCTCGTGGTGTCGCCGCCGTCGCCGCGTCGGTAGAACGAGAGCCCCTCGACGGTGACGACCCCGCGCCCGCGCGCCAGCCAGCGGTCGCTGATCGAGCCGGGAAACGCGACGCGGTAGGGCAGCACCGACCCGACCTCGCCGAGCGAACCGGCCGGGAGTGCCGCCACGTCGGCGGTTGACGGAAGCCGGTCGGCGGCACGGTGGTGGCGCACGATCGCGGCGATCGGCGAGCCGTCGGCCGGGACGGGGACGCGCAGCGGCTCGGCATCCTCGGCCTGCACCAGAACCGCCACCGGCCGGGCCGGCGTAGTGAGGGCGAACGTCCCGTCCGGGGCGCTCCGGTCGCGGGCGAGGACGCCGCCGTTCGCGTCGAGCGCCGCGACGGCGGCTCCCGCCACGACCGTTCCGTCTTGGTCGCGGAGCGCGCCGACCACCAGCTCGTCCGCCCGGGCCGGGAGCCCCAGGGCGCAGACGAGCGCCGCCGCGAGGGCCGCCTTCAGGAAGCCTTCACGAGGATGGTGTACGATGGCTGCTATGAGGGAGATCCTGCGCATGGCGATCGCCGGCGTGCTCGCGCTCGGCGCGTGCGCAGGCGCTGCCGTGGGCGCTGAGCTTCTCCTCGACGACCCGGCGGCACTTGTGACGAGCGCTCCGCCCGCGCTGCTGGGGCCGATCACCGAGACCGGCCGCACCGGCTGGAACTGCGCGCCCGAGCGCGCCGCGACCGCCAAGACGGCGGCCGCCGCCGGCCTGCCGCACGACTGAGATGCGGAAGGCGGCGGTCATGGCGGTCGCGTCGGTGGTGGCGCTCGCGGCCGTAACCTGCAGCGCCGCGGCGCAGAACTACTCGCGCCCCACCGCGCCGCCGCGCACGACCGACGCCGGCGCGCTTGCCGCCCAGGCGCGCGACCGGCTCGTCCACGAGCGCTTCCTGCGCGGCGTCGCCGCCGAGGAGCGCGGCGACTGGAGCGCGGCGGAGAGCGAGTTCCGCAGCGCCGTCGCGCTCGACCCGCCCGAGCCGAAGGGGTCCTCGGCGCGGTACGACTTGGCGCTGGCGGAGACGCACCTCGGCCGGGACGACGCCGCCGTCACGCTGCTGCAGGAGGCACTCCATCGCGATCCGCGTTTCGCGGCGGCGGCCGCGAACCTGGTCGTGATCGAGCTGCGGCGCGGCAACCTTCCCGCCGCGCGCGCCGCCGCCGACCGCTATCTGGCCTTTGCGCCGGACTCGGTGCTGGCGCGCTACGCGCGCGGGCTGGCGGCGCTGAAAGCCGGCGACCTCGCAACGGCGCGGGCCGACTTCCGCGCGCTGATCGGCGCCGACCCCTCGTACGCGGCGGCGCACTACGACCTCGCGCTGGTCGAGCTGCGCGCGGGCCGTGATGACACGGCGCGCATCGAGCTGGACCGCGCGCTCGAGCTCTTTCCGGCGTACGCGCGGGCGCGCTTCGCGCTCGGCACGCTGCTGATGCGCGACGGGCGCCGCGCCGACGCCCGCGTCGCGTTCGACCGCGCGGCGCGCGACGCGGCTGATCCGGCGCTGCGCGCGCTGGCGATCGATCTGCGCGACCGGCTTTAGTGGGTTCGCCGCGCGGCGGCGGCGCGCAAGTCGTTCAGCAGCTCGTCGTCGGCGGCGGTCGAGAGCAGCACCAGCCGGGCCGGGAGCGCGCGCGCGTCGAGCACGTAGGCGAAGGTGCCGTGAAACTTTCCGTCGAGCCGGGGGACGTTGAACGCGTCGAGGACGCGCCGAACCGCGGCGGGATCGCCGCTCGCCCAGCGCCAGCGCGCCGGATCGGCGTTGAACGTGCGCGCCTTGCGTGCCATCACGAAGGGCCGATCGTAGTCGGGCTCGAGCGTCACCGTCAGCAGCCGCGCGTCGACGTGCGCGCGCCGCAGCTTCGCGTCGAGCCGGGCGAAGAGCGCTTCGGCGATCGGGCAGGCGTCGGTGCAGCGCGAGGCGACGAAGATGACCGCGGTCGGCCGTGCCAGCGCCCGCAGGGTGAAGGCCGCGCCGCGCTGGTCGATCAGCGGGACGTCGCGGACGTCGTGCGGGACGCCAGCGATCGCCGGCGCCCCGCACATGATGCGGTCGCCGGCTATCGCCGTCGCCCCGCACATGATCACGAGCGCGACACCCGCTCGGACCACATTCAATGCCATCTTCACGGTACGCGCTCATGCTGCGCGCCCCGTCTGAGCCCGGCGTGAAACGCCGGCCGGCGGCGGCTCAGAGATTCTTCACGAACGGAGCAGCGCGCGCTGGGGGCGAAGCAGGAGCGCGTGCGCATCCTCGTGGTCGAAGATCAGCGCGAGATCGCGGACGCGATTCGTGCGATGCTCGAGCGCCGTAAGTACGCCGTCGACGTCGCGGCCGCCGGCGAGAGCGGCTACGACATGCTGCTGCGCGGAACGTACGACGCCGCCGTCGTCGACGTGGTGCTGCCGGGCCGCGACGGCTTCGCGATCTGCCGCGAGGCGCGCGCCGAAGGGATCGCGACGCCGGTCCTGTTCCTGACCGCGCGCGACGCGGTCGAAGACCGCGTGCGCGGCCTCGACGCCGGCGCCGACGACTACTTGGTGAAACCGTTCGTCGAGGACGAGCTCGCCGCGCGGCTGCGCGCGCTGCTGCGCCGGGCCGCGCTGCCGATCCACGCGACGCTCGAGGTCGGCGATCTCGTCGTCGACCGCGGCGCGCGCGCGGTGCGCGTCGCCGGCCGTGAGGTTCCGCTCGGCGCGACCGAGTTTCGGCTGCTGGAATATCTCGCGGCGAACGCGGGGATCGCCGTGACGCGCGCGCAGATCCTCGAGCGCGTGTGGGGCGACGACTTCGACGGCTCGAGCAATGTCGTCGACGTGTACGTCAGCGCGGTGCGCAAGAAGCTCGCCGCGGTCGGCGCGCGCGACCGCATCACCACCGTGTGGGGAGTCGGGTACTCATTGCACGCGTAGTCGCGCGGCTGTGCGCGTCGTATCTCGCGATCCTGGTCGTCGTGCTGCTCGTGCTGGACGCGCTCGCGTTCTGGTATCTCGCCGGCCGCGACCGCGATCTGATGCAGCCGCTGCTGACGACCGAGGTCGGGCAAGCCGCGTACGCCGCGGCGCTGCGCCGCAACGCGCTCGGCCTCGCGCTGCTCGACGTCCCGCTCCTGCTCGCCGCCGGCGCGGCGTCGTACGCGCTCGCGGTGATCTCGGTGCGTCCGCTGGTCGAGGCGCGCGAGCGGGAGGCGCGCTTCGCCGCCGAGGCGGCGCACGAGTTGCGCACGCCGCTGGCGCGAATCGCCTCGCTCGCCCAGAGCGCGCGCGCCGCGACCGGCGAAGCGGCGCCCGGCGAAGCGTTCGACAAAATTTGCGCGCTCGCGCTCGACGCGTCGGGGACGATCAGCGATCTGCTCGCGCTGGTGCGCGAAGAGCGGGTCGCGCCGAAGCTCTCCGAGCCGGTCGAGCTGGGCGCGCTCGCGCGCGCCTCGGTCGCCGCCGCGCAGCGCGACGGCTTGAGCTACGACCTCGCGGCGGGCGAAGAGTGCTGGGTCGAGGGCGACGAGCGGCGGCTTCGGCGGCTCGCCGAGAACCTGCTCGACAACGCGAACCGGCACGCGCGCGCCCGGGTCCGCGTGGCGGTGCGGCCCGACGGCCGCGCGGTCGCGCTCAGCGTCGAGGACGACGGCCCGGGCGTGCCGGCCGAGCTGCGCGAGCGGATCTTCGAGCGGTTCGTGCGCGGCGACGACGACGAGCGCGGGAGCGGCCTGGGGCTGGCGATCTGCCGCGCGATCGCGCGCGCGCACGGCGGCGACGTCGTCCTCGAGGGCGAAAGCCGGTTCGTCGCCCGGCTACCGCGGTTCGAGCCGGTGTGAAGAAAATCTGAAAGCGGCGCGCGCGCCGGCTCATCAGCGGCTCACGCCGCTGCGGCACGATCCGTTCGTGCGGTTCGTCTCGCTCTTCATCGCCCTCGCTCTGACCGGTTGCACTCCTGGTGCTCCGCCGGCCGGAACGGGGGCCGCTGCCGTCACGGCGACCACCACGATCGACGTCTCGCTGAGCACGTTGACCGTCACCGCGACGCAGTTCGGAAGCGCGGGCGGCTTCACGCCTCCGGTGACGACCGTCACCGTTGGGTCGACGATCCGCTTCGTCAACGTCGATGCTGCTACGCCGCACACGTCGACGTCGCTGAGCGGGTCGTCGTTCCCCGCTTCTTCACCGTTCGCGGCGAACGCGCTGAGCCCGTCGGGCGGAACCCTCTCCGGCGGCTGGTCGACCGGGACGATCGGCGGCGGCAACGGCTCGCAGATCCTCCTCGCCGACAAGGCTGGAACGTATCTGTACGGCTGCGCTTACCACTACGGCACGCCGATGCGAGGAGCGATCGTTGTCCGCTAGGTCGTCGGCCGTTCGGCGCGGCGCGCTCGCCGCGGCGTTTGCGCTCACCGCGCTGCTCTGCGCGGCGCCGCGCGGTGCGCAGGCGGTTCCGCTGTTCGCGCAGCGCTACAACCTGCAGTGCGGCGCGTGCCATGCGGTGCTGCCGGAGCTGAACCAGTTCGGCAACGAGTTCCGCAACCGCGGCTACCGTTTGGCCGGCGCGCCGAAGCACGGCACCACGATCGTCGGTTTGCGCGAGCAGGTCGGCTACAACCGCGATCCCGGCGGCGGCAGCACCCAGCGCACGGTTCCGGCCGGCGCGCTGCTCGGCGCGGTCGAAGTCGGACAAGTCGAAGCGTTCGTGCACGACAGCCTGGGCAGCCAGGGCGGTCCTTCGTCGCTGTTTCTCGCCTATCTCGCGCACTACGACGACAACTCGAAAATTCTGTATCGCGCGGGGTTGATCGAGCTGCCGCTGGTACACTCGCCGGCGCAGCGCAACGACACGCTCACGACGTACGGATACGAAAGTGCGCTGGTCGGCCTGAACGACTTGACGTTGGCGACGACGCGCTGGGCGCTCGAAGCCGAGCGCAACGTCGGGCGCGGCCGCATCGCGGCCGACGTCGCGTTCGCCAACAGCAGCGGCTCGCTGTACGGCGGCAAGCCGGAACCGACCGGGCGCACCGAGAGCTTCGCGCAGCCGGAAGTCGGGATCTTCGCGCGCTACCCGCTCACCGACGAGGTGCAGGTCGGCGTCGACGCGCTGACCGGCTCGCGGCAGATCACGCTCGTCGGCCGCCGTCCGTTCGACGATCCGTACCGCCGCGCCGGCGTCTCGCTCGAAGCGAAGCGCGGGCGGCTGGAGCTGCTCGCCGAGCAGTGGTACGGCCGCGACTGGAACGGCGACGGCGCCGGCAACGCGATCGGCTCGTTCGGCGGCTACGCGCGGCTGCGCTGGCGGATCGGCGATCACGCCTTCGTCGGGATCCGCGAGGACGCCGCCGCGACGCCGACCGCGCTGCGCACGCTGCTCTGGTACGCCGAAGCGCACGTCACCCGCCACGCGCGCGTGCTGATCCAGCAGCGCCGCCCGATCTCCGGCGGCCCGACGACGCTCGAGGGGGCGCTGACCGTCGGCGTCCCCTGGCCGCGCGGGCAGTAGCCGGGCGAAGGCGCCTGCCGGCGCGGGTCGTAGACTACCGGGATGCTCGCCACGACGCCCTATCGCCACATCTTGGTCGAGTCGGAGAACGCGATCGGTACGGTAACGCTCAACCGGCCGGAGAAGCGCAATGCGCTCTCGCTCGAGGTGATGCGCGAGCTGATCGCGGCGTTCGAGGCGATCGGTGCGGATCGGTCGATCAAGGTCGTGATCCTGCGCGGGCTCGGGCCGGCGTTCAGCGCCGGACACGACTTGCGCGAGATGCTCGAGCGCAGCGTCGCGGAGTACCGGCTCACGTTCGACACCTGCGTGCGCCTGATGGAGACCGTGCAAGCGATCGCGCAGCCGGTGATCGCGGAGATCGCCGGCATCGCGACCGCCGCGGGTTGCCAGCTCGTCGCGACGTGCGATCTCGCCGTCGCCTCGAGCGAGGCGCGCTTCGCGACGCCGGGCGTGAAGATCGGATTGTTCTGCACGACGCCGATGGTCGCGCTGACGCGCGCGATCGGCCGCAAGCGCGCGATGGAGATGCTGCTGACCGGCGAGATGATCGACGCGCGCACCGCCGCCGAGTGGGGGCTCGTGAACCGCGTCGTTGAGCCGAACGAGCTACGCGAGGAGACGCTGAAGCTCGCGCGCCGGATCGCGTCGGCGGCCGGTTTCGTCGTCGGGCTCGGCAAGGCGGCGTTCTACGCGCAGATCGATCTCGATCAGCCGAAAGCGTACGCGTACGCGAAGGAAGTGATGTCGATGAACGCGCTCGCGGCGGATGCGCAGGAAGGGATGGGCGCGTTCGTCGGCAAGCGGTCGCCGGTCTGGCACAGCTGAGCGACACACGGCCCCGTTAAGCAACCTTAACGCGCGCAGTTCCGGGGTAAGAGGATTCACACCCGGACCGAGGCAACTCTGATCTATCGTCTGTGTGGGCAGCGCCGTCTCGGCCGTGTAATCGTCGCCCACACCCGGTAGTAGGGAAACCTGCTACGCGACGGCACCAAGACCCGCTTCACAGCGGGTCTTCGTGTGTCTGCACGGAAGGCGGGGCGCC